>JAKBCT010000054.1 GCA_021807655.1 Actinomycetes bacterium
CGCGGACCTTCTTGCGCCCGTTTCACCTCTGACCACGGCGCCGGGCTTGCCCTGCGCCGTGACCGGGGCTTGACCTCGTGGGGTGATGCCGCGCTACGGCTAGATCAGTGACCTATGGCCCACGACGTACGCGGGTGGTCGTGCACTACGGTCGAAGTGAGTGTCTCGACGGCGTCGTCGCGTGCGGCGTTGGCGCGACGATGAGCGAACGGATTGCTAGTTGATGTTCCAGGTCCGCATTCACGGGCGCGGTGGCCAAGGCGTGGTGACCGCCGCCGAGCTCCTGGCGGTGGCCGCCTTCAACGAGGGCCGCCACGCGCAGGCCTTCCCGAGTTTCGGCTCGGAACGCACCGGTGCGCCGGTCGTCTCCTACTGTCGCATCGACGATCGCGAGATCCGTACGCGCGAGCCGGTGATGGCCCCCGACGCGGTCATCGTCCAAGACGTGACGCTGATTCACCAAGTCGACCTCTTCGGTGGCCTGGGACCCGATGGCTACGTGTTGATCAACACCTCGCGGCGAATCGCCGAACTGGGCCTGGACGATCTCGACGAGCGCTTCCGACCCGAACGACTCGCGACCTGTCCGGCGACCGAACTCGCCATCGAACACGTCGGGCGTGCGGTGCCCAACGCCGCGCTGCTGGGCGCCTTCGCCGCCCTCGCGGGCCAGGTGCCCCTCGAGGCGATCGGGGTGGCGCTGCGCGATCGATTCGGCGGCGTCGTGGGCGAGCGGAACTTCGCCGCGGCCACGGCGGCCTTTGAGCACGTCACTCGAGGCAGGGAGGCGATCACTCGTGCTGCGACAACTTGAGGGATCGCGCGCTATCGCCGAGACGGTGGCCCTCTGTCGCCCCGAGGTCGTCTGCGCCTACCCGATCTCGCCCCAGACCCACATCATCGAGGCCATCGGACGAATGGTCAAGGACGGCTCACTCGCCCCGTGCGAGTTCATCAACGTCGAGTCGGAGTTCGCGGCGATGTCGGTATCCATCGGCGCCTCGGCCGCTGGGGCGCGCGCCTACACCGCGACCGCGAGCCAGGGACTGCTCTTCATGATCGAAGCCGTCTACAACGCGGCCGGCCTCGGCCTGCCGATCGTGATGACGCTGGCCAACCGCGCCATCGGCGCCCCGATCAACATCTGGAACGACCACAGTGACGCGATGGCGGTGCGCGACACCGGCTGGATCCAACTGTTCGCCGAGACGAATCAGGAGGCGGCCGACCTGCACGTCCAGGCCTTTCGTCTCGCCGAGGAGCTCTCGGTGCCCGTGATGGTGTGCATGGACGGCTTCATCCTCACCCACGCCGTCGAGGGCGTAGACCTGCTCGACCAGGCGACGGTCGACCGCTTCTTGCCACCCTACGAGCCACGTCAGGTGCTCGACCCCGACGATCCGGTGTCGATTGGCGCCATGGTCGGGCCCGAGGCCTTCGAGGAGGTCCGCTACCTCGCCCACCTGCGACAGCTCGACGCCCTCGATCAGATCCCGGTCATTGCCGACGCCTTTGCCGAATTGACCGGTCGAGCCAGTGGCGGGCTCGTGCATCCCTACCGCACGGCGGACGCTGACACCATCGTGGTCGCGATGGGGTCGGTGCTCGGAACGATCAAGGACGCCGTTGACCGTCGCCGCGAGGCGGGCGACCGGGTCGGCGTGCTCGGGATCACCTCGTTTCGCCCGTTTCCGATTGCCGCGGTGCGACGCGCCCTGTCGGGGGCTCGTCGCGTCGTCGTGATCGAGAAGGCCTTCAGCCTCGGCATGGGGGGCGTGCTCGCGACCGACGTCTCGATGGCGACCCTCGGGTCGAGCGCCGTCCTGTCCACCGTCGTCGCCGGTCTGGGGGGCCGACCGATACCGCGGCGTTCGGTCGAAGAGACCATCGAACGCGCCGGCCGTGACCAGTTGACGCCGCTGTCGTTCCTCGACCTCGACGACGGCATCATCGAGCGAGAACGGGGCCGCATGGCGCGCACCCGACGTTCCGGTCCGTTCGCCGAGAACGTGCTGCGCGATCTGCGTCAGGTGAAAGAGGGCCGACCGTGAGCCACGACGCCACCGACGCACCACCGCTCGACCAGCGCGTTCACTTCTACCAGGTCGGCAGCTTCGCCGTCGGCAACCGGCTGCTCAGCGCCGACGACCGCACGGTCCAGTCGAGTGCCCAGCGCACGAACTCCATTGACTCGGGTCACCGGGCCTGTCAGGGCTGTGGCGAGGCGCTCGGCGCGCGCTACGCACTCGACGCCGCCATGCGCGCGACCAATGGTCGACTCCTCGCGGTGAACGCCACGGGCTGTCTCGAGGTCTTCTCGACGCCGTACCCCGAGACGTCGTGGCGCATTCCGTGGCTCCACTCGCTGTTCGGCAACGCGCCGGCCGTCGCGACCGGCGTGTCGGCGGCCATGCGCGTGAAGGGCCGCGAGGACGTGCGCGTGGTCGCCCAGGCCGGCGACGGCGGCACCGTCGACATCGGATTCGGGACGCTGTCGGGAATGTTCGAGCGCAACGACGACGTGCTCTTCATCTGCTACGACAACGAGGGGTACATGAACACCGGCGTCCAGCGCTCGGCCGCGACGCCACCGGGAGCGCGCACGGCGACCACTGACGTCGTCGGTGACGAACCGGGCAACCCCTTTGGTCAAGGCAAGGACCTGCCGCGAATCGCGATGGCCCACGACATCCCCTACGTCGCCACCGCAACGGTCGCTGACCTGCACGACCTCGAGCGCAAGGTCGAACGGGCGATGAGCCTGCGCGGCGCGCGCTATCTCCACGTCTTCGTGCCGTGTCCACTCGGCTGGGGCGCCGCGTCCAACGAGACGATCCACTTGGCCCGACTGGCCCAATCCACCGGCCTCTTTCCGGTCTTTGAGGCCGAACGCGGCGTCGTGACGAACGTCTTGCCGATCCGGCGCTGGTCCCCCGTCGAGGAGTACCTCACCCTGCAACGGCGCTACGCGCACCTCGTTGGCCCCCGCGGGCGTCCCGACATCGTCGCGCGGCTCCAGGCGATCGCCGACGCGAACGTCGTGCGCTACGGGCTGCTTCCCGACGACAGCAACGACGGCGAGGACGACTGATGCAACGACCCTTCGCGATCACCCTCGACGTCGGCAGCAGCCGCGCCAACCACACCGGCTCGTGGCGGGTCGAGCGACCGGTGTACGTCGACCGGCTACCGCCGTGCAACGACGCCTGCCCCGCCGGCGAGAACATTCAGGGCTGGCTGTACGAGGCCGAGTCGGGGGGCTACGAGGCCGCCTGGCGCGTGCTCGTCGAGGACAACCCGCTGCCGGCGATCATGGGACGGGTCTGCTTTCACCCCTGTGAGACCTCGTGCAATCGAGCCCAGGTCGACGAGGCCGTCGGCATCAACGCGGTCGAGCGCTTCCTCGGCGACGCGGCGATCGAGCACGGCTGGTCGCTGCCCGCACCGGCACCGGACACTGGCCGTCGGGTCCTGGTCATCGGGGCCGGACCCGCGGGGCTGAGCGCCACCTACCATCTGCGTCGACTCGGTCACGCCGTGCGCCTCGTCGACGGGGCGCCCCGCCTGGGCGGCATGCTGCGCTACGGCATCCCCGCCTACCGGTTGCCCCGCGCGGTACTCGACGCCGAGATCGCTCGAATCGTGGACCTCGGTGTCGAGGTCGTTGTCGACCACAGCGTGCGCGACGTCGAAGCGGAGCGTCGAGACGGCGATTTCGACGCCGTCTTTCTCGCCGTCGGCGCCCAGATCGGTCGACGCGTCAACATTCCGGCCGGCGACTCCGCCAAGGTGATCGACGCCGTCTCCTTCCTCCACCGGGTCGCCGACGATGACCCGCCCATGCTCGGCCGTCGCGTCGTCGTCTACGGCGGCGGCGACACGGCGTTGGACGCCGCGCGCACCGCCCGTCGCCTCGGCGCGACCGAAGCGGTGATCGTCTATCGACGCAATCGCGACCGGATGCCAGCTCACGCCGAAGAGGTCGAGCAGGCCCTCGGCGAAGGGGTGAGCGTCCGCTGGCTCGCCACGGTTGATCGGTTCGACGGCGAGCGGCTGGTCATCGAGAAGATGCGCCTGAACGCCGAGGGCTTCCCGGAGTCAACGGGCGAGTTCGAAGAGCTCGACACCGACGCGCTCGTCCTCGCGCTCGGTCAAGACACCGACCTGTCCCTGCTCGAGGGCAACGCCAACGTCGAGGTCCGCGACGGCGTCGTCCAAGTGACCCCCACGATGATGACCCACGAAGACGGCGTCTTCGCCGGCGGCGACGCGGCCCCCTCGGACCGCACCGCGACCGTCGCCGTGGGGCACGGCAAGCGGGCAGCGCGCGGCATCGACGCCTACCTGCGCGGCGCGACCGACGCGCCGCGCGAACGTCACGAGGTCGCGACCGCGGACCGACTGAATACCTGGTACTACGCCGACGCGCCGCGCACGCGACGACCCGAACTCGAGCGCGTGCGGCGACAGACAAACTTCGAAGAGGTGGTCGGCGGACTGACCGAACAGAACGCCCTGTTCGAGGCGCGACGGTGCCTCTCGTGCGGCAACTGCTTCGAGTGCGACAACTGCTTCGGCGTGTGCCCGGACAACGCGGTGGTGAAGTTGGGGGCGGGCCAGCGCTACGAGTTCAACTACGACTTCTGCAAGGGGTGCGGCATCTGCGTTCGCGAGTGCCCGTGCGGCGCTATCGAGATGGTGCCCGAGCGCATCTAGGCGTCACGCCGTGCACCGACCGCGCTACCGGCGCCGGCCGATTCTCACCAATACCTCAGGAATTTGGCGCTCGCGTCCACGAAAATTGTAGTAACTATGACGACTATGGTGCCACGCGTACGTCCGGGTGGCCACGATCGTCGCCGGCGCGGTCGTGACTGACGAAGCCGCTGACCAGTCGCCCGAACTGCCCCGGGCGCAGCCCGACATCGAGTTCGATCCGCGGGTCGTCGCCGCGATCCTCTACGACGACGCCGGTGCGGTCAGTGACTTCGAATTCACCTTGGTCAACGAGGCGGCCGCCGAGTACTTCGCCGCGACCCCCGACGAGCTCATCGGACGGCGCTACCGAGCCGTCGTGCCCGGCGTCGAGGACACGGCGTTGTGGCCCCACCTGGTCCACCTGGCGCAGACTGGCGAGCCGTTACGTCTCCACGGGCTGCGACACGTCAATCTCCGGCGAGCCACCGAAGTGGTCGTCGACGTGCGTGCGAGTCGAGTTCGTGGGCTGCTCAGTGTCACGTGGCGAGACGTCACCGAGCAGTCGCTCATGCTCACGCACTATCGACTGCTCGCGGAGAACGCCTCGGACGCGGTCTTTCAGCTCGACCTCGACCTGCGCATCACGTGGGCGTCACCGTCCAGCGAGGCCGTGCTCGGGTGGACCCCGGACGAACTCACCGGCGTCGGCGCGCTCGACCTCTTACACGTCGACGACCGAGCGAACGTCAACGAGTGGACCGCCGAGGTCGAACGGTCGAACGCGGCGGGCTTCGAGGCGCGACTGCGCACGAAGTCTGGTCGCTACTCGTGCTTCGCAATCACCATCCGACCAATCGAGACCAACGACGGCCGCGTCGAGCTCATCGGCAGCATCCGCAACATCGACGAGGACGTCGCGAATCGCGAGTCGCTGCGCCAACTCAGCGAGCGCTATCGACTGATCGCGGAGAACTCCCTGGACGTGGTCGTCGTCGGTGATCGCGACGGGCGAATCCTGTGGGCCTTCGACACGGTGTACCAGCTCTTGGGGTGGCGTCCCGAGGACCTCGCGGGACAACATTTCGACGAACTGGTTCACCCCGACGATCTGGCCGAGGCACGTTTCCAGCGCGCCTCGATGCTCGACGGCGAGCGCATCACGACCGAGATGCGCGTGCGACGGCCCGACGGCAACTACCACTGGATCGCCATCACGGGTCGTGACGTCCTGGACGAGTCGGGTGACTTCGCGAATCGGATCGTGTCCTGGCGCGACGCCGAGGTGACGGTGGCGCACCGCACCGCCGTCGCCGAATCCGAGGCGCAGTACCGATTGCTCGCCGAGAACGCTTCGGACATTGTCTGGCGGACCGACCGCGACGGTCTCATCGAGTGGGTGTCGCCCTCGGTGCAGGACGTCCTCGGCTGGCGTCCCGACGAGCTAATCGGGCGCCCCATCACCGATCTCAACGTCGAAGAGGACGTTGAGACCCGTCGGGCGCTACGCGCCCAGCTACTGCGTGGCCACGTGGTCGCGCCCTTCGAATGCCAGTACCGCACCGCGGACGGCGGGCGGCGCTG
>JAKBCT010000055.1 GCA_021807655.1 Actinomycetes bacterium
CGTCTACGGCGGCACCGTTTCGGCGACCTTGGTCCAGGTCAACGGTGGCCGGGTCATCGTCATCGTCGCCCTACCACTCGTCGGCGCCCTGCTCGCTTGCGGGTCCATCGTGGCCCGGGCCGGTCGTGCTCGTGGTGGCGTCGGCGTCTTCACGTGGCTGGTCGTCGGTGCGCTCGGAGCGTTCACACTGGTCGGGATCTTGACCATTGGCCCGTTCGTTGCCCCGGTGCCGGTCTGTTTGCTCGTGGCGCTCGTACGGATCCAGGAAGCCGGGCGGGCACAGATGTAGGCACTGACCGTGCGCCGTTCGACCTCGCCCGCACCACGGCCCAATCGACTGGTCCCGGGGACTTCGAGCACGCTTCGCGAAAGTGTCTGAGCCTGACTGATTGGCAGAAACACAAAACCCGGCACCACGCGGGTGCCGGGTTTTGTGACGGACGCTTGAACTACGCGGGGATGACCTTGCGCTCACCCTTGGAGGAAACCTCGACCCGACGGGGCTTGGCGTGCTCGGCGATCGGAATGGCGATCGTGAGTACGCCGGACTCGTAGTCGGCGTCGATCTTCTCGGAGTCCAGACTGGTCCCGAGGAAGATCTGACGGGTGAAGGTGCCGTAAGGGCGCTCGGCCATCAGGCGGTCGACCCCTTCGGCCGAGGTGGGCGCCGTGCGCTCCGCCTTCACCGTGAGCACGTTGTTCTCCACGGTGAGCGAGATGGCCTTGGCGTCAACGCCGGGTAGGTCGACGATGATGAGGAACGAGTCGCCGTTGCGGTAGGCATCCATCGGGACCGAGTGGGTCCTCGCGACGTCCGGGCTGGCCCAGAACTGCTGGAGAAACCGGTCGATGTCCCGGAAAGTGTCAGTGCGAACAAGAGCCATGGTTGAACCTCCTGTCTCGTTGGGCTGCTCTTGAACCGTCGAATCACTTCGACGACCTCATTTTAGCACTCCCACACCGAGAGTGCTAACACCTCACGGGGCCAGGGCGGGGCATCCCACGCGGCCGGCTTCGATCGTCCAGATCCGAGTGCGCGGGCCCGGTGGCGGGCCACTGGGCCACAAAAATCCAAAAAATCGGCCGGTTGGCGTACGCACAAACCACGCGCCACCCTGGTTTGATGAGGTGCGCAGTCGGGAACCGAACTGGTAGCGGGCCAGCGAAAGTCGCTCACCGGGTCGCACGCCCCCTGCGACGTGGAGGCCGATCATCGGTCGGTGGCCGAGGGCGTAGCCCGCGAAGCGACCGTGGTCGAAGAAGGTGGCCAGCTCGCCCCACGAGGCTGCGGCGTCGACGCCGCACGGCGCAAGAAACGGCGTCGGTGTCGGGTCCTTCGTCGGGGCCCCCAGCGCTCGATCGATGACCGCCACGACGGAACGTTGCGCGGCGCCGAATGGTGCGCCCACGAGTCCATCGGCGTTAAGGATCAGGGTCCGTGTCGAGCCCGCCGATGGCGCGGCGACGCCGAGCGACGCGAGTGCGATGATGGCGAGCGTCCACCGCGCCAGAACTGAGGTCACCCGGTATCGTGCGCTCAGTCGCCGAGTTGAGCGCGCGCGACCTTGCCGACGGCTTCGGCGACTGATTTGACGACGCTGGCGTTAAAGACGGTCGGCACGATGTAGTTGGCCGAGAGGTCGTCTGAGCTGACGGCGTCGGCGATCGCTCGGCCCGCGGCGATCTCGATCTCCTCGGTGATGTGGGTCGCGCCCGCGTCGAGCAGGCCGCGAAAGATGCCGGGGAAGGCGAGAACGTTGTTGATCTGATTGGGTTCGTCGCTACGGCCCGTCGCGACGATCGCGGCGTGGCGGCGAGCCACCTGCGGGTCGATCTCGGGGTCGGGGTTGGCGAGCGCGAAAACGATCGAGTCCTTCGCCATCACGGTCAGCTGGGCTTCGGTGACCAGGTTCGGACCAGAGACGCCGACGAAGACGTCGGCGTCGCGCAGGGCGTCGGTGAGGTCGCCGCGTCGCGCTTCGCGGTTCGTGTTCGAGGCGAGCCAGCGGCGATCCTCGTCGAGCGAGGCGTCATCGGGGTCCAGGATCCCGTGGCGGTTCACGCCAATGATGTCGCCGACCCCTTCGGCCAGCAGCAGTTTGGAGATCGCGACGCCGGCGGCGCCCACGCCGAGCATGGTCACGCGCACGTCCTTCATCTCCTTGCCCACGACGCGCAGCGCGTTGCGCAGCGCCGCGTAGACCACCACCGCCGTGCCGTGCTGGTCGTCGTGGAAGACCGGGATGTCGAGCAGCTTGCGCAGGCGGCGTTCGATCTCGAAACAGCGTGGCGCCGCGATGTCCTCGAGGTTGATGCCGCCGTAGACCGGGGCAATGCACTGGACGATCCGAACGATCTCGTCGACGTCCTGGGTGGCCAGGCAGACCGGCCACGCGTCGATGTCGGCGAAGCGCTTGAAGAGCAGCGCCTTGCCCTCCATCACGGGCAGGGCCGCCTCGGGACCGATGTTGCCGAGACCGAGCACCGCCGAACCGTCAGTCACCACGGCGACCGTGTTGCGCTTGATGGTGAGCTTGCGCGCCAGGCTGACGTCCTTGGCGATGGCGTTGGAGATGCGCGCCACGCCCGGGGTGTAGGCCATCGAGAGGTCGTCACGCGTCTTCAGCGCGATCTTGGGCTTGACCTCAATGGTGCCGCCGAGGTGCAGCAGGAATGTCCGGTCGCTGATGGCGTGCACCGCGGCCCCGGCGACCGCCTCGACGGTGTCACCGAGCACGGTGGCGTGATCTTCGTTACTGGCGTTGCACGTGACGTCGACCACCATGTGTCCATCGATCGGTTCGACGACGTCGAGGGCGGTCACCAGTCCGCCGGCGTTGGCGACGGCGGTGGCGATCGCGGGGATGGTTGACGCGGCGTCGAGGATGACGCGCATGGTTATGGAGTAGGAAGCGCTCGGCATGTTCATGGGGGGTTCACGACTTTCTCGCGGTGCGGATACGACCGGTGTCGCAACGGTCTACGACGCCGTGAACCATGCTAGGCCGCGCACCGGCGCCCCTTCGGGTGACTCAAGACCGTTACTTCGAGGTAAGTTCAAGCGCCGATCACGCGAACCGGCCGACGGTACAGGGTCGGGCGACGAAAGCGCATCACGGCGATTTGCGCTCGACGCCGGTTCACCTCGTCGAGGTCGAGCGTGGCCGTGACGACCTGGGCGTCATCGCCCACCGATTCGGCCACGATGGTGCCCCACGGGTCGACGACGATGGCGTGGCCGTAGGTCGCGATGCCCTCGTCGGTCGTGCCGGCCTGGGCCGCCGCGACGACGAAGGCGTGATTCTCGATGGCCCGCGATCGAATCAGCACGTGCCAGTGGCTACGACCCGTTGCGGCGTTGAAGGCGGCCGGAACGGCGAGCACGTCGGCACCCGCCGCGGCCAGCGCTCGGTAGAGCTCGGGGAATCGAACGTCGAAGCAGACCGACAGGCCGATGCTGAAGCGCTTCAGCCGCGCGACGACGAGTTCGTTGCCGCGCGCGAGGGCGTCGGACTCGCGATGCGTGATGGCTCCGGGAACGTCGACGTCAAAGAGGTGCGTCTTGCGGTACGTCGCGACGATCGAACCCGTCGGCCCGATCAGCACGCTGGTGTTGTAGGGGTGGTCGCCACTGCCGAGCTCGAGCATGCTGCCCAGGTGTAGGTTGATGCGCCGTCGTTTGGCGAGTGAACCCATGCGCGCGGTGGTGGGTCCGGGAATCGGTTCGGCGGCGTCGAGGTAGCCCCGCGCCGGTCCGAGGTAGTTGAAGTACTCGGGCAGTTGGACGTAGGTCGCGCCGAGGTCGGCGGCCCGCTCGACGAGGGCGATCGACTGCGTCAGGTTCGCTTCGCGATCGATCCCCGAGTTGAGCTGCACGGCCGCGACGGTGAGCGTTCTCGGCTTCACGAGACCTCCTGTCCTGTGCGCAATCTACTGGCGCGCTTCGCCGCTCACGCCGTCGGGCTCACCTTCGCCAGTGACGCGGCTGAGCCAGGCGCGGACCTCGTGCTTTCGGGTTTTGCCCGTGGCCGTTTTGGGCAACTCGCTCGTCACCACAACGCGCTTGGGGACCTGGAACCCGGCGAGGTGTGCCTTGGCGTACTCGATGACGGCCCCGGGCAGCGCGGCTCGCTCGACGGTGCCGTCGGGCACGATGACCGCGCAGACGGCCTCGCCCCAGTAGGGATCGGGCACCCCGACGATAACGCTCTCGGCGACGCCGGGTACCGAGGACACGACGCGCTCCACGTCGACCGAGGACACGTTCTCACCGCCACTCTTGATGATGTCCTTCAGCCGGTCGGTGAACCAGACGACACCGCGTTCGTCGACGTGACCCACGTCGCCGCTGTGGAACCAGCCGTGAGCGAAGGCCGCCGTATTGGCGTCGCGATTGTTCCAGTAGCCACTGGCGACGTGGGGGCCGCGGTAGGCGATCTCACCGGTCTGGTTCGCGGGCACGACGTTTCCCTCTGGGTCGAGACACCGAGTCATCACGGTCGGTACCGACGGTCCCCACGACTCGGGCGCCGACGCGCGGTGCTCGGGCCACTGCAGCACCGTCGCGGGCACCACCTCAGTCTGGCCCGACCCGAGAATCACGTCGGCGTGGTTGAAGGCGCGAGCGACGCGATCGAGGAGGTCACGGGGCATCGGGGCCATGGCGTAGATCGCGCGCCGCACCGAGTCAACGTCGTGGGCCGTCACGTCCAACTCTCGCACGATCGCCGCCCACATCATGGGCAACAGCATCACGTGGGTGACGCGTCGTGATTCGATCTCCTCGAGGACGGTCCGCGGGTCGAAGGGTCCGGGCAGCACGACCGTTCCACCGGTGAAGAGCACCGGTAAGCAAAGCGTGTTGAGCGCCGTCGTGTGGAACAGGGGCAGCACGTTGAGCAAGACCGACGGCGTCGCACCCCAGCGATACTCCATCATGAGCGCGTTCGTTAGGCCGGCGACGAGCACGCTGACGTGACTGACCAGCACACCCTTGGGGCGTGACGTGGTGCCCGAGGTGTAGAGGCACTGAACCGTGTCGCGGTCCTCGACGAGCACCCGAGGCGCTGGCGCGACCCTCGCCGCGAGGGCATCCCACCTCGTGACGTGGGCCGTTGTGTTGGCCACCTCGCCCGCCCCGACGATCACGATGCGGGCGAGGTCTGGGAGCTCGGGGAGTAGCCGCTCGAGCAGCCCCAGCCAGGCGTCGTCGACGACGAGCGTCGTGGACCGCGCGTCGTTCACGATCCAGGCGAGGTCCGTCGTGGTGAGCGTCACGTTGAGCGGCATCGTCACGAGTCCGGCCCTCGCGCAGGCGAAGTACGTGGCGAGCAAGCGCCACGAATTACCCATCAGGAGCGTGACCGGGGTCTGGCGCTGGGCACCGAGCTCGAGTAGTGAGGTGGCGATCGCGTCGGCGGCGGCGTCGAGCGCGCCGTAGGTGACGACCTCACCGCGGTCGATGACGGCCGGTCGATCGGCGAAGGTCGCTGCGCAACGCGCGAGGGCGTCGCCGACGCACGTCCGAGTCGCCAGGTTGACGTCGAGCGGATCGAGTCCAGCGAGATCGGGTTTCATTGAGTGCCCCCTTCGTTCGCGTGGCGCCCGGTCGCTCAGACGGGAAAGCCGTCCAGTCGGGCGAGCACCAGCAGCATTACCTCGTCGGCGCCACCGCCGATCGACGAGAGGCGCATGTCGCGAAAGAACCTCGCGGTCCAAACCTCCTCCATGTACCCCACGCCGCCGTGAAACTGCAGGCACAGATCGGCGACGTCGCGCGCGAGCCGCCCGGCGGTGAGTTTGGCCACGGTCGCCATGCGGGTGACGTCCTCACCGGCCATGAGGTCAGCTGCGCACTGGCGATTGTGACTCATCAAGAGATCCACGCGGGCGGACAGCTCGGCGAGGCGAAAGGCCACGTACTGCTTGGCCGCGAGGGGCTGGCCGAACGCCGAGCGCTCGACGAGGTAGTCGCGCGTGCGCTGGAGCGCGTAGCGACACTGCCCCGCGATGGTGTAGGCGGCGGTCATCCGCTCAATGACGAACTGGCGCATCTGTTGTTCGAAGCCGCGTCCGGGCGTACCGATCGTGTTCTCCACCGGCACGCGCACGTCGTCCAGGACGAGCTCGGCGGTGTCCGACGAACGGTTGCCGAGCTTGTCAAGTTTGCGCGCAACACCAAAACCGGGGGAGGTGGTCGGCACGATGATCTGTGACAGG
>JAKBCT010000056.1 GCA_021807655.1 Actinomycetes bacterium
GATGTTCGTGGCTGCACCAAGCAATTCGGTGAGACCAATCGCGCTGGCGAGCGACGTCGTCTTCAGCATCGAGATGACTTCATTGCCGGTCGGCGGAATGATGATCCGCATCGCCTGCGGCAGGACGACGAGGCGCAGTGATTGGCCGCGCGTCATGCCGAGTGAACTGGCCGCCTCGACTTGACCCTCATCAACCGAAATCAGGCCCGATCGCGCGATTTCGGACATGTACGCCGCTTCGTTGAGCCCGAGTGCGACCGCCGCCGCGGTGAACGGCGTCAGCAGGGTCACCATGTCGAGGTGCAAGAACGTGACGGGCAAGAACGGAAGCCCAATAGTGAGCGTCGGATAGATGGCAGAGATGTTGAACCAGAACAGGAGTTGCACGTACACCGGCGTGCCGCGAAAAAACCACGTGTAACTCCAAGCCGGAGACGACAGCAGTCGGCTCGGCGAGAGGCGCATGACGGCGATCAACACGCCGAGCACGATGCCGATGGCCATGGCCAGCACCGTGAGCTCCATGGTCTTGACGAGGCCGTGCAGTATCTCCGATGACGTGAAGTAGTGAAAAACGATGTTCCAGCTGAAACGCCAGTTGATCTGCGGGTGACACGCCCGTACACCGCCCACCGTCTCGCACGAGCGCTGTCCCGTCGGGATTCTTGAGATGATCGTGTGCCCGAGCATCCCGATGAGGACCATGATGACAGCCCCGCCAAACCAACGTCCGACGTGGCGGACGGGGACGACCTTAACTTCGTCGCCCCCGTCCGAACTCATGGCTACGTTTCTACTACAACTTCGAAAATCGTCGAAGCGTTAGGCCCCCGCTCCGTTGAGCTGAATCCGACCCAATGGCAGCGCTCCGGCCTGCACACCGTAGTGGTTGAGAATGGCGCGGTACGTCCCGTTGGCCACCAGTACCTTCACCGCGGCTTGGATGGCCTTGGCGAGTGCGAGACCGGCTGGCGTCTTGGGCGTAGCGAAGCCGTAGGGCGCAACGTTCACGGCTCGTCCAACGAGTTTGAACGCGCCCTTTGACGTCGCGACGATGTAACCGGCAATCTGGCTGTCAGCGAAACCGAACTGCGCGTGTCCCGACGAGACGGCCACGTTGGCCTCGGTCTGGGTGGAGAAGGACAAGACACTCAACTTCTTGCCCGCGGGGCACGTCTTGGCGGTGTTGTTCGCGTCGGTCTCCTCGACGGTACCGGTTTCCACCGCGACGCTGTGACCACAGAAGCTCTTCAGTCCATTGAAGCTCAACTTCGCACTCGACTTGGCGTAGACGCCCTCACCGGCCTGGAAATAGTCGACGAAGTTGACTTGTGCTTCGCGCGCCTTGTTGTCAGTGAACGACGAATTACCAATGACGTAGTGCCCCGCCTTGATTCCGGCGATGATGTTGTCAAAGGTCACGTTATTCTCGTTGATCTTGATGCCTAGGGTCTTAGCGATCGCGTTGATCAAATCGATGTCGAAGCCGACCATCTTGGTTCCGTTCATGTACTCGTCGGGCGCGTAGGTCGCGTCCGTCGCTACCTGGAGAACCTTGCCCTTAAAGGCCGACGGCACCAACTTGGCCGCTGCGGCGTTGTACGACCCCGTGGTCGAGGACGCGCCGGCGACCGCGGTCGAGGCTAGGACGAGCGTCGCTACGCCCGCCGTGACCAGTGCTTGACGCACGCGTGAAATCCGCTGCATGACTACTCCCTCGCTGTTGACGTCACTATGACGCAACCGTCATTGATACCAGATGACCCAGCCCATTTGCGTCGCACCGCCGATGTTTTTCACGACTTCATCAACCAACGCGTCCGCAATACTCGATCGACTCCTGATGGCACTGGGTTTTATCTCGGTGCGCTGGTCATCACGTGACCTCCGTGGTTCATCAACCGACGGCGGCCTCCTGCGGCCATCGGCCCCGCCGCTCACGCCCGAGCACCATGTCGGTCACGTCGCGTCCCAGATGCTCCTGGCGCCATTGGAGCTGCTCCTGGGCGGCCATCAGGATCCGATTGGTATCGAGACACGGCGTACGCCACGTTGGATCGGCTTGGAGGTCATAGCACCGGAAGTTGCCGTCGCCAAATTGGACGTAGGCCGTGTCCTCGCCCACCGACACGGCCAGATTCTGACGACTGAGCATTCGATCGATCGGCCAGCCCGGTCCACCGCGACCGAGGGAGAACGAGCGGTAGTCCCACTCGTAATGGGCCGCCGTGCGCCACTCGGTCGTCGAACCATCCAGCAAGGGAACCAAGGATCGGCCGTCGCACTGGATCGGCGCTGGAACCCCCAGCGCATCCGCCAAGGTCACCAGAATGTCCACGTTCTCGGTGTACTGCGACACGACGCGCCCCGGTGAGCAGCGCCGCGGGTCTCGCCAGAGACCGATGATGTGATAGCTCTGGGGAAAGAATCCGAGCTTCTCGATCAGCCCGTGATCGCCGAGTTGTTCGCCGTGATCGGCCGTCACGATGACGAGCGTGTCCGCCCACTCGCCGCGCTCTTCTATGGCCTGGACCACCCGCCCAACTTGTGCATCGACTTCGCTGATCATGCCGTAGTACTGCGTTCGCAAGTGACGCATGCCGCGTTCGTCCGCGGGTGCCGCACTGGCGCGAAGGGTGAGGGCAATGTCGTGGATCGGGTGACGATCTTGCGTGGACGGCGCAATTGGCATGTCGACGTCGTCGGGATCGTACATCGACGAGAAGTGTCCCGCCGCACCGTAGGGAGGGTGGGGCCGCAGATAACTGAGGTGTGCGAACCATCCCGATTCTTGGCGTCCCAGCCAGTCGAGAAACCGAGTCGTGAGGAATCCGCTCAGTGAGTCCTGCGCGGGGCGGTCGGGCTCACCGCGCAACGCCGCGGCCCAACCGCTGGGTACGTCGTATCCCTTCGCGCGCAGATGCTGCACCCAGCCCGCCTGGCTCTCGGGTAGGTACAGGCCGACCGAAAGTCCCGGGAGCACCCCGTCGTAGTAGTCGAGTCGCGGATCGTCCGGTCCCACCGCGGCGAAGGGGTCAAGGCCCTGATCCGTGTAGCCAAAGAGCGTCGGGTCGTAGCCCGCGTGGCGCGCCAACGTCGCAAAGCTCTGGAACCGGCTATCCAGCGGCGTTCCGTTAGCCACGACGCGATTGTTCATCTGGTAGGTCCCGGTGTACAGCGCCGCCCGACCCGGCGCGCACGGGGCGGCCTGCGAATAGTGTCGGCTGAGTCGAACACCCTCACGAGCGATCCGGTCAAGCGTGGGGGTCTTGACCAGCGGATGACCTGCCGCGCCGTACGTATCGCCTCGGAACTGGTCCAGCGTTATGAACAGAACGTTCACGCGCTGATGACGAGTCGATGGAGGTGGGCGGCGATGTCGTCGAGAATCTCCAGCGCCTCGGGCACGATGCCACCCAGACGAATGAAACCGTGAATCATCCCTTCGGCTTCCAACAGCTCGACGTGGACGCCGTAGTGCTCGAGCAGCCCGGCGTACGCGACACCCTCGTCACGCAAGGGATCTAGGGTGGCGACGACGATGATCGCCGATGGTGAACCGGTCAGGTCCGCGTTCATCAGTGGTGAGACCCGGGGGTCGGTGTGGTCCGCGGTACCGAGGTACTGGCGGTAGTCAAAGCGCAGGTGATCCAATTCGAGTCCGTAACCCGTTGCGTACGCGTGCGCCGAATCGGTGACCATCTCGGGACCGAGGGTCGGGTAGAGCAGGACTTGGGCAACGATGCCCAAGTTGTCGTGGCGCGTGAGGGCAGACGCAACGGTGGCGAGCGTGGCCCCCGCCGAATCGCCCATGACGAACAGGGCGGCGTCGGCGTCGGCGAAGCGTTCGCGGTGCGTCGCCACGTAACGCAAGACATCGACCGCATCGTCGACGCCGTCCGGAAAGGGGTGCTCTGGAGCCAGTCGATAGTCGACGGCCAGAACCCGCATCGCCGTGTCTTCGGCGACCCGTCGACAAACCCCGTCGTGCGTCTCCAAATCACCAACCACGAACGAACCACCGTGGAAGTAGGTCACCAGTCCCCTGGCTTCGTCGACGCTGGGCACGTACAAGCGTGCCCTGATGCTGCGACCGCCTAGATCGATGACGCAGTCCGCGACCGAACCGATCGACACGACGTCGGGCCAGAGCGCGGCGGCGGTCGCGCGGTACGCGCCACGGCGAGCGGCGATCGTCACCGTCGACGGATGCGGCGCCGGCCGAGCGCGTATTTCATCAAGGTACGCCTGCAACGCCGGGTGATTCATTGGTCCTCCTCGCGTGCAGCCTAGGCAACGATCGCGCCGTATCGCTAGAGAATTCCCAACTCCTTCGCCGCGCGCTCGAGGCCGTCGCGCGCTCGAGGATGCGCAGCGCAGTCAATGAGTGCCCTCGCTTGGGCGCTTTGACTGCGACCGAAGAGCGTCGCCACTCCTTGTTCGGTGACGACCGCGCTGTGCTGAAAGGAACAGACCGGGGTGTTCAGTAACGGAACGACCGTTGATTCGTCGGACTTCTCGTGCCACGACCGCAGTGCCAACACCGCTTGCCCATTACGCGAGTGCAGGGCTCCACTGACGAAATCTGGTTGACCACCGAATCCCGAATAAATGGTGCCTCGCACGTAGCTCGCGTTGGCTTGCGCGTAGAGGTCAACCTCCAGCGCCGTATTGATCGACACCATCGATGGCTGTTCAGCAATGCGCGCTGGATTGTTCGCCACCTCGGTGCGGCGCATGACCACGCGCGGATTTCGATGGACCCAGCGGTAAAGCTCGGCCGAACCGTACAAGAAGGTCGACGTAACGACCCGATCAGGGTCGATCGCGCCGGCGCGATCTAACGCCATGACACCGTCACTGATCATTTCTGACCACACGCCAAGGTGGCGCAACCGACCCATGAACGATAGGGCCGCATCGGGCACGAGGCCGATCCCCATCTGCAGCGTCGCGCCGTCACTCGCCAATGACGCGATGTGGCGCCCAATCTGTGCCGCGCCATCGTCGATCGGACGCGAACGGGGTGACTGGAGCGGTTCGTCGACCTCAAGCGCCAGATCAATCAGATCAGCGTCGATTTCGCCATCGCCCATCGTGTAGGGCATCCGCGGATTCACCTGGGCCACCACGACGCCACCGCGTCGTCGCACTTCGTGAATCGCCGCCGGCAAGATATTCACCTCGATACCTAAAGAAACTCGCCCGCGCTGTGGCGGCGACGTCTGTAGCAAGACGACGTCGGGCGGACGTGACGACGCAAAGAGACGCGGCACCAGCGAGAGGCGCATCGGGAAAAACTCCACGCCCGACGCCCCCCGTATCCCGTCGCCCACAAACGGCGTCTCGGTGATTAGTCCTTTTCGCTCGGGCCAGCCCAACTGTGGATTGAGAACGAAAGCGCGCCACGTCGCCAACGAGGAGTTAGCGATCGCCACCAACCTCCACGGCGTCGCAAAATTCCCCGACACAACGACGCGCGGTTCCTCAGCGTCGAGAGCTGAAAGCCGGCGACCAACGTCCGCTTCAGTAACTGTTTGCATCACGCAACTCCGATCCGGATCCAGTGTGCCAGACCGGGACGTCGCGGCCGAGTGGGCGATGTCCAGGCGATCGATGTCCGGACCAATGCGACAACTCCGCCGATCATCAACGGCCATTGGAAGCTGTTCGGTCGGCAGTTCACGAGTCGCCATGCCGTTCATCCGTTCACGTTCCGTCGAGCCGGTTGTCGACCCGCCCGTTTTGGGGACGCCGATATCGGCTAGGGACCTAGCCCACGTACCGCGGCGCCGACTGGGTTCATCGCCATCAAGTCAATGCCGCTTCGACGTCGTCACGTCATGGCCAGATCCGCGGAGGTGACGCCACGTCGGCCGTCTTGACTGCTCTGGCGCAGCTCGATGGCGTGCGTGGTGGGCCATCGCGCGAACACATCGGCCGACTGCTGGCCAGTGCGCCCGCGTCGATCGGTGAACTGACCGGCCCGCTCGTGACCTCGAGAAGGCAACATTGGCGCACGCGTGACCGTGCCATCGACCACGCGTTACCCACCACGAAACCGGCTCTTCCGGTAATAGCGAGGTGTCAGGCAAATGTCTTCCGATTGAAGGCATCTTTGCTTGTCGAAGTCGAACTCTTGTCTTGTCAGGCTGTACCTGACTACGTAAGGTTGGTCCTGACACTTACTTAAAATCCCAAG
>JAKBCT010000057.1 GCA_021807655.1 Actinomycetes bacterium
TGCACGGAGAAAAAGGCAATCGCGTTGCCGGGGACCGACGCTGCTGACTCACGAACGCCCATTGGAGACTCGCATGGTCGTGCGGGTTCTTGTTGGAGGCCCGACGTGAACCTGCACTCACTTGCCACGAGGCATTTGGTCACTGTTTGTCGAGGGTGCGCGCGCTATGAGCCGGACGACCGCGGCACCGCGGTCGGCGCCGTCTCCCGCACGAGACCACGAACACGCTTGTCACCACGAATGTCACCACGATTCGCGCTGGCCGGCCGATCCGAGCCAGACGGCCCGACGGCTGCTCCGCTACTCTCGATTCCGATTCCCCTGGTATCGCACGGCTTAGTCCTACTTCAGTAAGTGCTTGGCGACCACGACGCGTTGCACTTGGTTCGTGCCCTCGTAGATCTGGGTAATCTTCGCATCGCGCATGAAGCGTTCGACCGGAAACTCCTTGGTGAAGCCGTACCCGCCGAGCAGCTGCACCGCGTCGGTCGTGACGCTCATCGCGGTGTCCGAGGCGAACGATTTCGCTGCCGCGGTGAGATAACTGAGGTTGTGGTCGGGATCGCCGGCGTCGATCGTCGCGCACGCCCGATAGACGAGCGCGCGCGCGGCCTCGGTATGAATTGCCATGTCCGCGAGCATGAACCGAAGGCCCTGCAGGTCGCTGATCGGTCCACCGAAGGCTCGCCGTTGCGTCATGTAGCGTGCAGCGAAGTCGATGGCCCCCTGTGCGATGCCCACCGCCTGGGCGCCAATGGTCGGTCGCGACCGGTCGAGGGTATGCATCGCGATCATGAAGCCGTCGCCCTCGGCGCCTATTCGGTGGGACGCCGGCACCCGAACGTCGCGAAAGACCACCTCACCCGTCGGCGATGCTCGCAGACCCATCTTGTCCTCGTGCTTGGGAAACTCAACGCCCCAGGCCCGCTCAACCAAGAAGCAGGTGATGCCGCGACCCCTGGCCGCGGGGTCGGTGCTCGCGAATACCGTGTAGGTGTCCGACACCCCGGCGTTGGTGATCCAGTACTTGGAGCCGTTGATTACGTAGTCGTCGCCGTCGCGTTCGGCGCGCGTGCGCATGGCCGCCACGTCAGAACCCGCGTCGGCCTCGGAGAGGCAGTAGCTGGCCTGTAGTTCGCCCGAAGCAATACGCGGAAGGTACGCGTGTTTGATCGCCTCGGAGGCGAAATTCATTACCGGCAGCATGCCCAACTTGGAAATCAGCATCGTCACCGAGGTCGATGCGCAGGCTCTCGCCAACTCCTCGGCCATGATCGCCTGGGTCACCATGTCGGCGCCGGCCCCCCCGTACGCGGCGGGCACGCTGAGCGACGGCAGCTCCATCTCGACACAAGCGTCAAAACTCTTTTGCGGGAAGACCTGGTCGCGGTCGTATTCGGCGGCGTGCGGGGCGATACGCTCGTCGACGAAGGCGCGCATGACGTCGCGAAACGCTCGTTGTTCATCGTTCAGCACAAAACTCATCGTCGTTCCTCTCCGCGACTCAGCGAACCGTCGTCGCGAGTCGATCCCCGTCGATCGCGTCGGCGAAGGCGCGCTGGGCGAAGTAGCTGTGCGCGAGTCCGGCGAACGGGCTCGCGCGGTGGTGGTCGATGGGGGTGCCGTCGGCCAGTGCGAACAGGTCCAGTGCGAAGCGCACGTCCGCGAGCGTTGGTCCACGACCTACGACGCTCGCTCGCTTCGCCGCGACCACCGCGATTCCCACGGCGACGTCGTGGCGGTCGTGCTCATGCGCGAAGGGCAACTTCGCCACTTCGCGTTGCGCGATCGTGAGCGCGTAGCCACCGTCGGGAGCGGGCGTCCCGGCCCCCCGACCAGCGAACGGGTGGGGCGAGCGCTGGAGTCCCGCCTTTTTCGGGCGCGCGAGCTCGGGGGTGGGCGTCGCCATGCTGGGGCGCACTTCGCCGGCCGCGGGAACTGGAACGAACGTTGGTTGGGTCACCTACCGAGACTACCGCTCGGCCAAATCACACTTCGGTGAGCCAGCCACTGTACCGATCGATCTCCCCACGCACGGCCTGAAAGTACGTCGACTGGATCGTCGTGGTGACCGGACCGGGCTTGCCGTCACCGACGATTCGGTCGTCGACCGAGGAGATCGGGACGACCTCAGCCGCCGTGCCGGTCAAGAATGCTTCGTCGGCGAGGTACAGGTCGGTGCGAATCATCGTCTCGAAGCGAGCCGTGAATCCGAGGTCGGCGGCGATTCGCATGACGGTGTCCTGGGTGATGCCCGGCAGCGCACCCGCTTCGGAGGACGGTGGCGTGAGCAGCACGCCGTCACGAACCACGAACAGGTTTTCGCCGGTGCACTCAGAAACCTGTCCATCGGGCCCGAGCATGATGGCCTCGTCGTAGCCAGCCTTGATCGCCTCGATCTTGGCGAGACCCGAGTTCAGGTACATCCCCGTTCCCTTGGCGGCCGTCGGCATCGCGTTGGAGTCGTGACGCTGCCAGGACGAGATCTTCATGCGCACACCGTTGGTCAACCCGTCTTCACCGAGGTAGGCGCCCCACGGCCACGCCGCGATGGCGACGTTGACCGGGGCGGGCAGCGGATTCACGCCCATCTCCCCGTAGCCGAGGTACACGAGTGGACGGATGTAGCACCCGTTGACCAGTTCGTTGGCGCGCACCACGCTCACCACGGCGTCGCACAGTTCGTCGAGCGAGAACGGCACGTCGATCATCAGGACCTTGCAACTGCGCAAGAGACGGGCCATATGTTCGCGGAGCCGAAAGACCGCCACGCCCGTCGGAGTCTTGTAGGCCCTGATGCCTTCAAAGGCGCCCGTACCGTAGTGCAACCCGTGGCTGAGTACGTGGGTCGTGGCGTCCGCCCAGTCGACGAGCACGCCGTCCATCCAAATCTTTTCCGTCGGTGTTATGGGCATCACAACCTCTCAATCAATCGTTGCGTAATCGCCGACGTCCCCGCCGATATCTGGTCACGCTCAAAGTCTGCCACCGCGGAGGCGATCCGCCGTGCGGCGTCGGCCTCGCCCAGGTGTTCGAGCATCAACGCGGCCGACGAGATCGCGGCCAGCGGATTGGCGACGCCGGTGCCGGCGATGTCGTGCGCGGCCCCGTGAACGGGTTCAAAGAGCGACGCGCCGGTGCGCGCCGGATTGAGATTGGCGCTCGCGGCGTACCCGATGCCGCCCGTGACCGCTCCAGCCAGATCTGACAGGATGTCGCCGAAGAGGTTGTCGGTCACGATCACGCCGTAGCGGCCCGGGTCCTCGACGAGATAGATGCAGGCGGCGTCGACGTGGTTGTAGTCGACGGCGACGGACGGAAAACTGGCCCCGACGTCAGCCACGACCCGCGACCACAGGTCACCGGCGAAGGTCAGGACGTTGGTCTTGTGCACCAGGGTCACCTTCGGTTGCTCGAGCGCCATCGCCCGCTCAAAGGCGTAGCGCACGCAGCGATCGACCCCGAACCGGGTGTTGACCGATCCCTGCGTCGCCACTTCGTGCACCGTGCCGTGGCGCAGGACTCCCCCCTCGCCCGCGTAGGGCCCCTCGGTGTTCTCGCGCACGATAGCGAAGTCGCGACCCGCGGCCAGTGAACCCGCGACGCCGTGGAATGGTCGGTAGTTGACGTAGAGATCCAGGCCAAAGCGCAATCGCAGCAGCAGGCCCCGCTCGAGGACGCCGGCCGGTACGCGTCGATCGCCGATCGCCGGGCCGATGGCACCGAGCAGGATCGCATCGAATCCGCGCAGTACCTCGAGTGTCTCGTTGTCGAGCACGAAGCC
The DNA here is from genome assembly GCA_021807655.1 of Actinomycetes bacterium. The sequence goes on from JAKBCT010000057.1 coordinate 3,785, forward strand.
GTCACGAAGGTAGCGTGCGGCACCCAGGTCGAAGGCCGTCGGCTCGACCGCGACGCCGGCGGCCGCCACGACCCTGAGCGCGGCCTCGGTCACCTCGGGCCCAATGCCGTCGCCACCGATCACCGCCACGCGGTACGCCCGATTGGTAATCACGTCACACCTCCCTGGCTACCAGTCTGCTCGGCGCGACGACGACGGAGCAAACCGGCACCACGCTTCGGGGGTGCCCTACTAGAGTCGTGTTCCTACCCGGGAGACGATGACCTTGGCTGGCGAGATCCACCGCATCACCAAAGAGACGCTGGACAAGCTCCGCGACGAGTATCGCCACCTGACTACCGTCGGACGAACGGAGATCGCCCGCGTCATCGAAGCGGCCCGTCTGTTGGGCGACCTCTCAGAGAACGGCGACTACCACGCCGCCAAGGACGAGCAGGGCAAGATGGAAGCCCGAATTCGCCAGATTGACCAGGTACTGCGCAATCACGAGTTGGTCGAGCGCGACGCCAACGCGCTCGTCGTCCAGCACGCGACCATCGTGCGAGTGGTCTACGACGGTGACCCCGAGGATGATTTCCAGGAGTACTTCATTGGCTCCATTGAGGAGAAGCCCGACGGCGTCATGGTCGCCTCGCCCACCTCGCCACTGGGGACGGCGCTGCTCGGCCACGTCGTGGGTGACGAGGTCGACTACGAGGCACCGTCGGGCACCCTTCGGGTGCGTATCACGGGGTTGCGCTGACGTGGCCGGACGCACGTTGTACGAAAAGATCTGGGACGCCCACGTGGTCGCCAGCCCCGACGGCGAGCCGACCATCATCTACGTCGACCTTCACCTGATTCACGAAGTCACGAGCCCCCAGGCCTTCGACGGCCTTCGGCTCAACCATCGTCGGGTGCGACGCCCCGATCGCACCCTGGCCACGGCCGACCACAACGTACCGACCGATCCGGTCGCCACACCCGTCAACGACCCGGTCTCGCGTCGTCAACTCGAGGCGCTCGACGAGAACTGCCACGAATTCGGCGTCACGCTCTTTCCTCGCGGCCACGAGAATCAGGGCATCGTGCACGTCATCGGCCCCGAGCTCGGCGTCACGCAGCCGGGCATGGTCATCGTGTGCGGCGACTCGCACACGTCGACCCACGGCGCCTTTGGCGCGTTGGCCTTCGGCATCGGCACCAGCGAGGTCGAGCACGTCCTGGCGACCCAAACGATCCCCCAGCAGCGCGCCAAGACGATGGCGGTGAACGTGGACGGCACGCTGCCGCTCGGTACCACCGCGAAGGACCTCGTACTGGCCATCGTCGCGCGTCTGGGAACCGGGGGTGGGGCCGGCTACGTCATTGAATATCGCGGGAGCGCGATTCGCGCGCTTTCGATGGAGAGCCGCATGACGGTTTGCAACATGAGTATCGAAGCCGGCGCGCGCGCGGGTCTCGTCGCCGTGGACGAGACGACCATTGACTATCTCCGCGGCCGCCCCGCCGTCCCGACGGGCCCCGACTGGGAACGAGCGCTCGAACGGTGGCGTGACGTGGTGAGCGACGCGGACGCCGTCTTTGACGCCGAGGTGAGCCTGCGGGCCCAGGACATCGTGCCCTACGTGACGTGGGGTACGAACCCGGCGCAGGTGGTGGCGTTGACGGGCGTGGTCCCCTCGCCCGACGACGCGATGGACGCTGACGAGCGTGAGTCAACCGCGCGATCCCTCGCGTACATGGGTCTCACGCCCGGCACCCCGATGATGGACGTGGCGCTCGACGTCGTGTTCATCGGCTCGTGCACCAATTCGAGAATTGAGGACCTGCGCGCGGCCGCGGCCGTCGCCGGCGGGCGTCGCGTGGCCAGCGGCGTGCGAGCCCTCGTCGTACCGGGATCGCATCGGGTGAAGCGTCAAGCCGAGTCCGAAGGGCTCGACCGCGTCTTCCTCGACGCCGGGTTCGAGTGGCGAGAGCCCGGCTGTTCGATGTGCCTCGGGATGAACCCCGATCAGCTGGCGCCGGGTCAACGATGCGCCTCGACGTCGAACCGCAACTTCGAAGGTCGACAGGGACGCGGCGGGCGTACGCACCTCGTGTCGCCGGCCGTCGCTGCGGCGTCAGCCATCGAGGGCCACTTCGCCGTGCCGGCGGTGGTCCGGTGAGGGCCGTGCGCATCGTCGAGGGACGCGGCGTCCCCCTCGGCCGGTCCGACGTTGACACCGATCAGATCATCCCCTCGGAGTGGCTCAAGCGAGTCGAACGAACGGGCTTCGGCCGCGGACTCTTCAGTGAGTGGCGCGACGACTCGCAGTTCGTGCTCAACCAGGCGGCGTACCAGGGAGCGAACATCCTCGTCGCCGGTCCGCGATTCGGTACCGGCTCCTCGCGGGAACACGCGGTCTGGGCGTT
>JAKBCT010000058.1 GCA_021807655.1 Actinomycetes bacterium
GTGAGACCCTATCGACCGGGTCTTAAACTACGGGTACCGCGCACGTGTGGCGAGCCGAACCACCGAAAGCCCGTCCCGGGACGGTCGGCGAAAGGTTCGGTCGTACTAGTTGCGCACCGGGTCGCGACGGATCAGTCCAGGGTGACGACGACCTCGGTGACGGGGGCCGGGGCGGCCTTCGGTCGCACGATCAGCGCCGCCATCACGAAGGCGAGTAGCGCGCCGAGCGAGCCGACCCGAACGGCCGACTGGTAGCCGTGAACGGCGGCGTGCTGGGCCGCGGCGATCGCGGCCGGCGAGGTTGTCGTCCCGTGCAGGGAGGCGGCGCTCGCCTGGAGCGAGTGCTTGATCGCGGTGGCCGCGATGGTGACCAGGACGGCGAGCCCGAGCGAGCCACCGACCTGCTGGGCCGTGTTGAGCAGCGAGGACGCGAGACCCTGCTCGTGGTTCTTTACGCCGCTCACCGCATTGACGGTGACCGGCACCATGGTGAGCCCCATCCCGAGGCCGGTCACGACGAGGGGACCGAAGACGTGCCAGTAGGAGGAAGTCCCGGTGATGAACGAGGCCCAGAAGATGCCGAGCGCCGCCACGAGCGGACCCGCGACGATGAAGGGACGCGTGCCGAGGTGTCTGATGACCTTAGAGACGAGCACGCTGCTCGAGGCGACCATGAAGGGGATCGGCAGGTAGGCGACCCCGGTCACGAGCGAGCTGTAGTGGAGTTGCTCCTGGAGGAACTGGGTGAGGAAGTAGAGCAGGGACAGCATGGCGCCACCGAGCAGCAGGATCACCGCGAAGCCGCCCGCCCGGTTACGGTCGCGCAAGAAGCGCGGGGGGATGAGGGCCTCGCGGCTACGCGACTCGATCACTGCGAAGCCGATCAGCAAGACGGCGCCGAGCGCGAACGCGGCGAGGGTGTAGCGGTCCGTCCACCCCGAGCCGGGCGCTCGAATGAGCCCGTAGACGATCGCTGCCATGCCACCGGACACCGCGAGCGCCCCGGGCACGTCGAGTCGTCCACCGTGACCGTCGACCTTCGGCAGCACCATCGGCGCGAGGATCACGAGCAACGCGCCGATCGGCACGTTGACGAAGAAGACCCAGCGCCACGACTCGGTCTCGACGAGCAGGCCGCCGAGCACGAGGCCGAGCGCACCACCGGCGCCGGTCATCGCGGCGTAGACGGCCATCGCGCGGTGTCGTTCGGCTCCCTCGTCAAAGGTCGTGGCGACGAGCGCCAGCGCCGTGGGCGACGCGATCGCCGCGCCGATACCCTGCAGCGCTCGCGCCGCGATGAGCCAGCCCTGGGACGTGGCGACGCCCCCGAGCAGCGAGGCACCCGCGAAGATGGTGATCCCGATCGTGAACATGCGCCGGCGCCCGAAGATGTCCCCGGTGCGCCCGCCGAGCAGCAAGAGCCCGCCAAAGACCAGGACGTAGGCGTCAATCACCCACGTCAGGTTGGTGGTCGAGAAGTGCAGGTCCCGCTGGATCGTCGGCAGCGCGACGTTCACGATGGTCATGTCGAGCATGACCATGAGCTGGGCCGCGGCGATCACGACGAGCGCTAGGCGGTGGCGCTCGTGGGTCACGGTGCTCATCGCGCCACCGCGGGCTTGGTCGCCCAGAGCAGGACGTCGACAACGGGTCGGCGCTGCCCGTCTTCAAGGTGACGTTCGAGCCGCTCGAGGCGCAGAACGGCGAGGTCGGCGAAGGCCGCGCCCAGGATCTCCTCGGTGTAGAGCCTCGCCGCTTCGGGCGGACCGGTGAGACCGAGCGCGTCGAGGTGGTGGCCGATCACGTAGAGGTGGCCGCCGGGTTTGAGAGCGCGCTTCGCGCGGGCGAAGAAGTCGTCACGCTCGCTCGGTGCGAGGTGGATGTTCGCGATCACCACGAGGTCGAAGGCGCCGGCCGGGGCTTCGTAGGTCGTCAGGTCCGCGAGGACGGTCGTGGGGGGAAGCGATGCGAGATCGCCGGCACGCTCGCGCAGGTGCTCGAGCCCGACGCTCGAGGCGTCGACGCCGGTGACGCGCCAGCCCCTCTCTGCGAGCCAGAACGAATTGCGTCCGGTGCCACAGCCGAGGTCGAGCGCCGTGCCCGGTGCGAGCGGGTTCACCAGTTCGACGAGCTCCTCGTCGGGGTTCGCGGACCAGCCACTGGTGCGGTAGCGCTCGTTCCAGGTGGCGCCGACGTCACCGGCGAGGTGGGACTGGTCGTGATCGGCGGGTCCGGCATTCATAGGATCTCTTTCGTTGATCGAGGTTGGTCGATATCGAGTTCGCGTTCGAGAGTGCTCAGTACGCGAGCGAAAGTGTCTCGTTCGTCCTTGGTGAGCAGTCGCGCGAGTCGGTGCTCGCGCGCGCGCATGCGTCGATTGAGTTCGCGCACGAGGGTCTGGCCGTCGTCGGTGATGGTGAGCGTACGGGGGCGTCGATCGCTCGCGCGGTGCCCGCTCACCACCAGTCCTCGCCGCTCGAGCCCGTCGACGCAGCGCTTGGCGCTCATGGGGTCGCTCGCGAGGATGCGTGCGAGTTCGCGCAGCGCGCTGCCCGGGTGTTCGGCGAGCCCGCGCAACACGGCGGCCTCGGGTGGGTTGAGCGAGAGATCGGCGAGTTCGCTCGCCCACTGGCTGCGCAGCGTGCGACTGATCCGACTGAGACGGAAGCCGACGCCACGCGCGAGCGGCTCGAGTGAGGGTTCCCCCGGCGTGATCGACGTCGACATGCGCTAACTGTAACGGGTGTTACAGCAATCGTGACCCCCGGGGGTGCTTTCTACACTGGGGGTGGGAGGACGTCGTGATCGAGGATGTTCCCGGGCTGGCGCCCGAACCGTCGCCGGCGTTGCGCCGCGACATCATGAACGGGCTCGGACTGTTGCCCGCGGGCGCGAACGTCGTGATGCAACTCGCCCGGTTGCCGGTCGGTCACGCCGTCGCGACGAGCACGGTCACGAGCGGGGCTCTGACGCGCCACCCCTTCAAGCGCACGCGCACGACGCTCGGCTACGTCATGATCAGCCTGCTCGGCACCGATGACGAACGTCGCCAGCTGCGCCGCGAGGTCGCTGGCCAGCATCGAAGCGTTCGCTCGGCGCCCGGCGCCTCGGTCTCTTTCAGCGCCGCCGACCCCGACCTGCAGTTGTGGGTCGCCGCCTGCATGTACCGCGGCGCGCTCGACGCGATGCGCCTCGTCGATCCTCACGCGTCGCCGGCCCTGCTCGACGAGCTCTTTCAGCGCTGCTCACGTTTCGCCACCACCCTTCAGGTCGAGCCGTCGCGCTGGCCCGCCGATCGGGTCGCCTTCGAGGACTATTGGGCCGAGGCGAGCCGATCGGTCGAGATGGACGACCTCTCGCGGGACTACCTGCTGGGCATCGCCTCGCTGTCGTTCCTCCCGCGACCACTGGCCGCCGCCTTCGGTCCGCTTCACCGGGTGATCACCGCGGGATTCCTGCCCGAGCCGTTTCGCCGCCAACTCGGTCTCGCGTGGAACCCGTCTCGCGAGCGCGTCTTTCGCGCGACCCTCGCCATCGCGGTCGCTGGTCACCGCCGTCTACCGCGGGCCCTTCGCGAGTTTCCCCTCAACGTCGTGCTCGCGGACGCGAGGCGGCGCCTCGCGCGTGGACGGGCCTTCGTCTAGGGCTCGTGATGCTCACTCGTCGTGCTTGGCACGATGACGACGGGGATGGGGCTTCGTTCGGCGAGTTGCAGGCTCGTGGAACCGATCAGCATCCCCGCGTGCTCGTCGCGGCCCCGAGAACCCACGATCACGAGGTCGGCGAAGACCGGCGCCTCGGCACAGCGCAGCAGCACCGAACAGGCGTCGCCGTCGGCCACGTGCCAGCTCAGTCTCGTCGGGTCGAAGGCGTAGCGCGACGCGAGCGCGTCGACGACCTCGCCGAAGAGGCCGCGCGGGTCTCGACGCTCGAAGCGGTCGAGCAGGCCACGCGCGTAGACGAGCACGAGGTGCGCCTCGAGGCGCCGTGCGGTCGCCATCGCCCAGGCGCAGGCGCTCAGCGCGTCAGACGACCCATCAAAACCGACGGCGATGGTGCGCGGGTAGATGCTCACGATGCCTCCTCGGCGTCGCGCTGTTCCCGCACGAGCGTGAGGGTGGAAGCGCGCTCGCGCAGGGTCCGGCCGATCTGGTCGGAGCCCGGACCGCCGTTGGTCGCCGCCTCGTTCGCGCTCGCCTCGCCGAGCACGGCACTCAGGGTGGCCGACACCGAGTGGCGCAGGGCCGTGAGGTCGTAGCCACCCTCGAGGAAGAGAGCGACGCGCCCCGGAGCGGGGGCGAGGCTCATTGCCCACGTGGCGAGGTGGGCGAAGTCGCCACTCGAGAGCGCGAAGTCGGCCATCGGGTCGTCGCGGTGGCCGTCGAAGCCCGCCGAGATGAGGACCCAGGTGGGGGCGAACTGGTCGATCACGGGGCCAGCCACCTCTTCGAAGGCGCGCGCGACGACGTCCCCGGTCGCGCCGGCGGGCAGGGGCAGGTTGACGATCCGGTCGATCGCGTCGAGCCCGCCGATCTCACTCGGCACGCCGCTGCCGGGAAAGAGCGGCCACTGGTGGCTCGAGACGTAGAGCACGTCGGGGTCATTCCAGAAGATCGACTGGGTCCCGTTGCCGTGGTGCACGTCCCAGTCGAGCACGAGCACCCGCTCACCGGCCGCGCGCAGGGCGGCCGCGGTTACCGCGACGTTGTTGAGTAGACAGAAGCCCATCGCGCGGTCGGGCAGGGCGTGGTGGCCCGGGGGGCGCACCGCGACGAAGCCAACGCCGTCGCGCCGGTGCACGAGCTCGTCCACGACGGCGAGCCCGGCTCCCGCGGCGAGCTGGGCGAGGGGCCAGGAGTCGTAGGTTGCGTAGGTGTCCTCGTCGATATCCCCGCCACCTTCGTAACAGAAGGCGCCAAGCTCGTCGAGGTAGGCCCCCTGGTGTACGCGAAGTAGCTCGAGGCGCGTCGCCGAGCGCAACCCGACCGTTACCAGTTCGTTTCCGAGAGCGAGGTCACTCAATCCGTCGCGAACTGCGATCAGTCGGTCGGGTCGTTCGGGGTGTCCGGGGTCCTCGTGACCGGAGTCGTCGGGAACCTCGTTGGTGATGAGCATGTCAGCGCAGCGCGGCTTCGCGAGCGGCGGCCCATCGGCGCGTGCGTTCGGCGCGCCGGGCGCGACTCTCGTCGGTCGGCTCGATGGGGAAGCGCACGAAGATGATCTCATCTTCGAGCCGCGCGTTCACACTGAAGCCCGACTCCTTAAAGACGTGCATCATGCTGCGGTTGTCGGCCTGGGTCTCGGCGACGAAGGTCGTGATGCCTCGCTCCCACGCGGCGTCGGCCAGGTGGTCGAGCAGCAGGATGCCTAGTCCCTGGTGCTGGTAGGCGTCGTCGACGAGGAAGGCGACCTCAGCTCGATCGGATTCGGGTATGCGGTCGTAGCGCCCGACGGCGACGAGAGCGCCGCGCACGATGATGATGAAGGCGAGGCGGTCGACGTAGTCGACTGTCGTTAAGTGCACCAACTCTGCAGCGGACAACTCGGGGTGCAGCGAGAAGTAGCGGCGAAAGACCGAATCGGGCGTGAGCTGGGCGTGGAAGCGCTGCAAGATGTCTGCGTCGTCGGGACGGATCGGGCGCATCTGTAGGGTGAGTCCATTCTCCGTCGTGACCCGCGTCGTGAGGTCCGATGGATAGACCCACGGCTCGAAGTGGCGCTCGCTTTGCGCCGTCAAACCTGGTCGGTCGGAGAGGTCAATCATGGATGGCACCTTCTCGTTACCCCCAACCCACGTCATAGCACGCGAGCCAGGGTCACGCGAATACCCGAGTTCGTGCTTGTGAGCGACGATTCTTCCCAAATTCTTCAAAGCCATACATCAATTCTTAAACAATTCTCAGTATCATGGAATTGACCGGTCGGAGGCGGGAAGGTCCCGAGGTACGCGGTCGATAGGACGGGTGATGGGGTGACGAACGCGGTAGTTTTTCCACTTGACGAGGTAGAGCGGTACGACGAATTGGTCGATGTGCTTACCCATGGTGCAGGGGTTACGTTGCACACGTCGACTGGGGCGTCCGTGGAAATCTCGCCTGAGTTGCAGCTGGTCATCATGGAGGCGGCACAGTATTTCGCGCGAGACAAGGCTGTGTCGGTCGTTCCGCACTCACG
>JAKBCT010000059.1 GCA_021807655.1 Actinomycetes bacterium
CGTCGCTGCCACGGCACATTGGCGTGATCATGGACGGTCACCGCCGGTACGCGCGTGAGGAGGGTGGCGCGTACCGCGCGAGCTACCAGGCGGGCATGTCCAAGTTCGAAGAACTCCTGACCTGGTGCGCGGACCTCGATATCGGCGCGGTAACCGTCTGGGTGCTCTCAACGGAGAACCTCCAGCGGCCGGTCGAGGAGTTGGAACCGTACTTCGACGTGCTGAGCGGACTCTTCGAGCGACTCCCCGCCCAGGCCACGCGGCTCGGGTTCTCCCTCGCGGTCAGCGGCAGTCTGGACCTGCTCCCGCCGACCCTGACCCAGGCCGCCAAGCACGCGGTCGATCAGACGACGTCGATCGTGAACCCGACCATGGCGGTGAACATCGCCCTCTGCTACGGCGGACGCCAGGAGATCGTCGATGCGTGCCGATCACTGGTGACCGACCTCGCCGACCAGGGCGTCGCGGCCGACGAGATCGCCGAACGGATCGACGCCGACGGCATCGCCCAGAACCTGTACGCCGCCGATCTGCCCGACATCGACCTCGTCATCCGCACCAGCGGCGAGTCGCGGTTGTCGGGATTCTTGCTCTGGCAGTCGGCCTTCGCGGAGTTCGCCTTCGTCGACCCCTACTGGCCGGCCTTTCGTCGGATCGACCTGCTGCGCGCCCTGCGCGACTTCACCCGTCGCGAGCGTCGCTTCGGCAAGTAGACGCATCGACCCCGCGGGGCCGAGCCGGCCGCGAACCGCCCGAGGTACCGATCAGGGCCGGCGCCGAAGTTGGCGGCGCACCGCGCCCGCGAGCACGGCCTGCCCGAGCGCCGTCGGGTGGAATGCGCCGCCGGACTCGAGCGACGGGGCCGAGAGCACGTTGATCGCGAGCAGATCACGGGCCGCCCCCGCGGGGAAGGCCGGGTAGAGACCGGTCGAGGTGATCTGCAGTGGCGCCAGCCCGACGAGGCACGTGGGCGAACTCGTCGCGCCGATCAAGAGCGGATAGTTCACGACGACGATGGGGCGCTCAGCGCTCCCGTGGTTGGATCGAGCGAGGCGTCGAGCAGCGCGGCGGCGGTCGTGACCATGGTGGTGCACGCCGTCGTCCTGCTCGCGGCGTCGAAGTACTGCACCGCGGTCGACAGCGGGGTGGCCACGACGCCCACGCAGGACACCAGGAGGTTTGAAAAGGAGAGGTCGTTACCGCCGGCGGTCACCGTGACCAGATTCGCCCGGCGCAGCGCGGCGTGCGCACCGGCCACTTGAGTGCGGTCCTGGCTCGTGGTCGCACCGGCGCACGCCACGAAGTCAAAGCGCAGGCGTGGTTCGCTCCGCGCGATCAGCGCGGGAAAGGACTCGAGCGACCGCTCACAGCTGGCCGAACCAGCGGGGAACGGTCCGAGACCCGCACCCGACGAGTACTAGTCGCCGACGGCCACGAAGGTCGCGCGCGCCGCCGCACCCGCCGCCGGCCCGACACCGAGCGCCAGGACGATGAGGGCGAGGGTCGCCCTGCGGGCGAGGAACGCGAGTCTGCCTTCAGTCCCGAGGTTGTTTCGAGTCTCCAGCGTACGGAGCGGCGTCGCGCGACGGCGTCGCGTCGAGGCCGCCCGATGGCCCGTCGTCGCCCGGACCGATCCACTTCCATAGCATCTGGTGCATCGCTTCGGGTTCGATCGAGTAGTGCTCGGAGCCCTCGAGCAGGATCCGTCCGAGCACGGCGGTGCCCGAGTGGGTGACGTAGGCGCGCGCGTCGAGGTCGGGGTTGAGCCACCCAAGCTGTTGCGCGGCGCGAACGATCTCTTCTCGTTCCGCGAGGGCCGCGTCGTGGATCTCGACGAAACGGCGTCGAGCTTCGTGGTCGGTGCGGATGTCGGCGAGCACGCGCACGAGGTCCCACATCGCTTCGATCGTGGCGTCCGACGTGATCTCGAGGTGATAGGCGTGCATCGACGAGGCGAAGTACTCGCGGTTTCCCGTCGCGAGCGCCTCGCGCCACTCGTTCAGGTACGGATGACGATTCGTCATCAACCGCCGGAAGTTCTCGACCTGGGCCTCGGAGATCAGCCGCTCGCGTGAGTTGAAGTGGTAATAGATCGTCGGGATCCCGACGTTCGCCCGCTTCGCGATATCGGCGATTCGAATTTCGGTACTCGAACGAGCGGCGAGCAAGTCAATGGTCGAATTCAAGATATGCGCCTTCGTCGCTGAGTTGCCTCGCTCAACCCTCGCCATCGCGCCCCTTCGAACTACTTCATCAGCCTACGACACCTGATGACTGACAAGTTTTCAACTTTGAAGTTCTCGACTGCGCGCCGTGTTTCGGTCGTGCCACGATCTCATCACTCGTCGAAGCGGCGGGCTACGCCGGACTCGCGTTCACCGCATCCGTCGGACGCACCGCGCCGACGACGCCATCGGCACGGTCGAGGTCGGCTCAGCGTGCGCCGCTTACGCGCTGGCGCAGTGCGGCCTTGTTCACCTTGCCGATGTGCGTCTGGGGCAGTTCGGTGACGACCTCGATCGAACGAGGGACCTTGAACGAGGCGAGGTGCGCCCGACAGTGCGCGAGCAGTGCGTCCACGTCGATATCGGCGCCGCGTCGGGCCACGACGAACGCCGCTCCCGATTCGCCCCACGTCGAGTCACGCACGCCGACGACGGCCGCCTCGGCCACGTCGTCGTAGGCGGTGAGTACCCGCTCCACCTCGACGGGAAAGACGTTCTCGCCGCCCGAGACGAACATCTCCTTCGTGCGCCCGACGATGCGGTAGAAACCGTCGCCGTCACGTTCGGCGACGTCACCGGTGTCCAGCCAACCGTCGACCACCGCCGCCGCGGTCGCCGCGGGGTCGCGCCAGTAGCCGGCGAAAACGTTGGGACCGCGAACCCACAGCTCGCCGCGACCGGAGCCCTCGATGGTGCACCCGAGCCCGTCGCGGATGCTGAGCTCGACGTGTCGGTACGGCTGGCCGACGGACCCGGGGCGACGCGCGGCCTCTTCGGCCGGCAGGTAGCAGACGTTCGGCGCGGCCTCGGTGAGTCCGTAGCCCTGGACCACCGCGACGCCCTTCGCGCGCCACCGCTCGACCAGGGTGCGCGGCATCGCCGCGCCGCCGACGATCACCGACTTGAGCGCGGTGAGGTCGGCGCCGTCGAAGTCCGGGTGCTGGGCCAACATCAGGTAGGTGGTGGGCACCCCCATCATGGTCGTGACCCGACGTCGTTCGATCAGCCCGAGGACGTGGGCCGCGTCAAAGGTGGACTCGAGCAGTACCGTCGCGCCGCGCCACCACCCGAGCAGGGGCTGGACGTTCCACCCGCCGACGTGATACTGGGGCAGCACCTGGAGTACGACGTCGTCGGCGGACATCGGCACCGCCGCGTCGAGCGACCGGTTCGTCCAGTAACAGTTCGCGTGGGTCAACAGCGCACCCTTGGGGGTGCCGGTCGTGCCCGACGTCGCGATGAGCAGCAGCCCGTCGTCCTCGTGAACGGCGGGGAGATCGCCGGTCGCGCCCGGTGCTTCGAGCTCGTCGAGGGACTCCAGTCGCACGATCGTTCGAGCGGCCATCGTCGGGTCGCCAGTCACGCGAGCCAGCTGCGCGGCCGAAACGACGAGCAACGAAGGATCGAAGAGCTCGACCTGGAGTCGCAATTCGTCGGCGGCGAGACGCCAGTTGAGCGGCGCGAGGATGAGGCCGGCCTTCGCGCAGGCGAAGAGCAGTACGACGTGCTCGGGGTGGTTCTCGGTGACACTCGCCACGCGTTCGCCGGGACCGAGTCCGCGCGCGAGCAGCGCGAGGGCCAGTCCCGTGGAACGATGGTCGAGCTCGCGATAGGTCATCGTGCGACCGCAGTACGCGATGGCGGCGCGTTCGGGGTCCGCGGCGCCACCCTCGGCGATCCACCCGCCGACGAGCCGGAGGTCGTCGCCCGTCGCCATCAACGCTGCGCCCGTCGAAGAGTCGCGCGTGGTCCGCCGCCCCCGGTCACCCGGGACGCTCACCCGCTCGCGCTCAGTCGCCACGCTCGGCGCCGACCGGGTCGGAACCCTCGGCGCTCGTCGTGCCCTGAGGCGTGCGGCTGCCCAACATCCGCGCGATGATGGTGACCATCTCGGTGAAGACCTCCGGGGGGACCTCGTGCGCCTCGTTCCAGAGGATCCAGCGCATCCCGATCGCCTCGCCGACGGCGATCAGCGACCAGGCCAGCACCATCGGGTCGCCCGCGGCGATCTCTCCGGTGTCCATCGCGTCAGAGAGGAACGGGATGTAGTTCTCAATGATGGTCTCGTAGTGGTTGCGCAGCGCCTGGGGCGACACGAACTCCGCCTGTCGAATCACCCGGTAGAGCGCGGGGTGCTCGGCGGTGAACTTGAAGAATCCCGCGAAGCCCATGCGCTCCGCGTCCAACCGGGTCGTCGCGCCGCGGGCCGCCTCGGACATGGCGTGACGCACCCGCTGGTTCAAATCGGCGACGACCTCGTCGAAGACTTCCTGCTTTCCCGAGAAGTACAGGTAGAAGGTGCCCTGGGCGACACCCGCGAGTTCGGTGATTTTCACGATCGACGCGTCGTGATAGCCGACGGCGCCAAAGACCTCTTCGGCCGCCTGCAACAGCGCCCGGCGGGTGCGCTGGCCCTTTCCCTTCGGTTCGGCGCGGGTCGGTCGTGGCACCGCGGTGACCACGTCCGGTGGGCCGACGGCCCCGGCGGGCGCGCGGCGTCGCTCAGCCACGACCCGACTCGCTCCTCGGTGAATGGCCTCGATTGGTCACGAGCAGAACACTACCGAACGCGCATTGTCCGGTGAGGGTGACGCTCAGTCGAGCGCGACCAGCAGTTCGGGCTCAGTCGCGGCGCGCACCTCGTCGACGGTGACCCCCGGGGCGAGCTCGCGCAGCACCAGGCCCTCGGGCTCGACGTCGATCACGCAGAGGTCGGTGATGATGCGCTGGACGCAGGTGCGTCCGGTGAGCGGCAGCGTGCACTCGTTGACGATCTTGAAGGCCCCGTCCTTCGCGGCGTGCTCCATCATGACGATGACGCGCTTGGCCCCGTGAACGAGGTCCATCGCCCCACCCATGCCCTTGACCATCTTGCCCGGGATCATCCAGTTCGCCAGATCGCCCCTCGCCGAGACCTGCATGGCGCCGAGAACGGCGACGTCGACGTGACCGCCGCGAATCATGGCGAAGGACGCCGCCGAGTCGAAGAACGACGCGCCGGCCAGCACCGTGACGGTCTCCTTGCCGGCGTTGATCAAGTCGGCGTCGACGGCCTCCTCGCTCGGGTACGGCCCGACCCCGAGGATGCCGTTCTCGGCGTGCAGCACCACGTGCACGCCCGCCTCGACGTAGTTCGGCACGAGGGTCGGTAGTCCGATCCCCAGGTTGACGTACTGACCGTCGACCAATTCCTGGGCCACGCGCGCGGCCAGTTCCTCACGGGTCCTCATGATCGCACCGTCCTCTTCTCGATGAGCTTCTCGACGCCCGGCGCGTGGACCACGCGCTGAACGAAGATCCCTGGGGTGTGCACGTGAGCCGGGTCGAGCTCGCCCGGGTCGACCATCTCTTCGACCTCGGCGATCGTGACGCGCCCCGCGGCCGCGCACAGCGGATTAAAGTTGGCCGCGCTCTCGTGGTACACGAGGTTGCCGTGCACGTCGCCGTAGCGGGCGTGCACCAGCGCGAAATCGGTCCTGATGGCCCGCTCGAGCACGTAGGCGACGCCGTCGAAGTCGCGGACCTCTTTCGCGGGCGAGCCGATGGCGATGCCGCCCGCGCCGTCGTAGCGCCAGGGCAGACCGCCCTCGGCGACCTGGGTGCCGACGCCGGCCGGGGTGTAGAACGCGGGGATGCCCGCGCCCCCGGCGCGCAGCCGCTCGGCGAGGGTGCCCTGGGGCACGAGCTCGACCTCGAGCTCGCCGCTCAGGAACTGGCGTTCGAACTCCTTGTTCTCGCCGACGTATGAGCCGGTCGTGCGCGCGATCCGCTTGGCGGCGAGCAGCACGCCGAGGCCCGCGCTGTCGACCCCGCAGTTGTTGGAAACGGTCACCAGGTTGGTGCTGCCGCGCTGGTAGAGCGCGCCAATCAGCGTGGTCGGGATTCCGCAGAGTCCGAACCCCCCGACCGCGATCGAGGCCCC
>JAKBCT010000060.1 GCA_021807655.1 Actinomycetes bacterium
CCCTACGAGGTCGAGGGCGTACTCAACCCCGCCGCGGTCCGCAGCCCCGACGGTGAGCTCTACCTCTTCCCAAGGATGGTGGCCGCGGGAAACTACTCGCGCATCGGGATCATGAAGGTCATCTTCGACGACGACGGCGAGCCACGGGGAGTCGAACGCCTCGGCGTCGCCCTCGAACCCGAGGCTCCCTACGAGTTGCGCCCCGGCGGTGGCGGCTGTGAGGATCCCCGGATCAGCTACGTAGAGCCGTTGCGACACTACGTGATGACCTATACGGCGTTCTCCCCCGACGGTCCGCGTATCGCCCTCGCGATCTCCAAGGACCTGCTCTCGTGGCAACGACTGGGGCTCGCCACCTTCGAGCCCTTCGAACACATCGAGTTCGACGGCGTCGACAACAAAGATGCGGTCTGTTTCCCCCTCGCTGTGCCGAATCCCTCAGATCGTCCCGAACTCGCGATCCTGCATCGACCGCTCTTCCCGGGCACCCGAGCCGAGGAGATCAGCGCGAGCGACGGCAACCACGTGGTGGATGACTATCGCGAATGCATCTGGATCTCCTACAGCACGATGCCCTTTTCGGGAATGGACCCAGCCCAGCTCCTCTCCTTCACGTCGCACCACCGACTCGCCACGCCCGAGTCTCCCTGGGAGCGTCTCAAGATCGGCAGCGGCACGCCCCCGGTGATGAGTCGCCACGGCTGGCTCATCGTCTACCACGGGGTGAGCGGCGAAACCGACCCCACGACCGGCACCCGCCAGCTCACGTACGCCGCCGGGGTAATGATCCTCTCCCTCGAGCGCCCCAGTGAACTCCTCTATCGAAGCGCGTCGCCCCTGCTCACACCCACGGCGTCGCGCGAACCGCGCGCCACACCGGCGGACGTCGTCTTTCCTACCGGGATCGACCGTCGCGACGACATTGGCCAGCCGCACCGCTACGACGTCTACTACGGGCTCAACGACTTTCGCATCGGCGTCGCGCGCCTCGACGTGCCATCGGACCTACCCGACGCCGCCGTTGTCTCGGAGCGGTGAGGCCAGTGCGCACGGCCGTTCGTCGACGACGACGCCCGGGACACCGCGGCGCACTCTACTGTCGAGTCGTGATGCTGACCGTACCAACGAAGGGACCATCGTGACGCCAGCCCCACTTCGACAACGACCAGCCTGGCGAGCGCTCGAGGCCCACGCCGAATCGATCGGACACCTCCACCTGCGCGAGCTCTTCGCCGATGACCCCGATCGGGGCCGGCGCCTGCGGGCGCAGGCGGCCGGGCTCTACCTCGACTACTCGAAGAACCGGGTCACGGACGAGACGATGGGCCTGCTCGGCCAGCTCGCGATTGAATCGGACCTCGCTGGACGCCGCGACGCGATGATGCGCGGCGAGCACGTCAACGTCTCAGAAGATCGCGCCGTTCTGCACGTCGCGCTGAGGATGCCGCGCGACGCGTCACTCATCGTCGACGGCGTCGACGTGGTCGACGAAGTCCACTCGGTGCTGGCGCGAATGGCCGACTTCGCCACCCGCGTCCGATCGGGCCAGTGGCGGGGTTTCACGGGCCGGACCATCAAGAACGTCGTCAACATCGGCATCGGCGGATCGGACCTCGGCCCGGTGATGGCCTACGAGGCCCTTCGTTTCTATAGCCGTCGCGACATGACCTTCCACTTTGTCTCGAACGTCGACAGCGATGATTTCGTCGAGGCGGTCCGCGACCTCGACGCCGCCGAGACGTTGTTCATCGTCTCGTCCAAGACCTTCACGACGACCGAGACACTCACCAACGCGCGTTCCGCCAGAGCCTGGCTGCTCGCACAGCTCGGCGACGACGCAGCCGTTGCGAAACACTTCGTCGCGGTGTCGACCAACGCGCAACAGGTCGCCGCCTTCGGCATCGACACCGCGAACATGTTCGAGTTCTGGGACTGGGTCGGCGGACGGTACTCGATGACTTCGGCGATCGGTCTCTCCACCATGCTCGCCATCGGTCCCGACGCCCACGCCGATCTCTTGGCGGGCTTTCACGCGATGGACGAGCACTTCCGCCTCGCACCCTTCGAGGAGAACCTTCCGGTTCTGATGGGACTGATCGCGGTGTGGAACCGCAACTTCCTCGGCTGTCCAACGGTCGGAGTCTTACCCTACGAGCAGTACCTGAAGCGACTACCGGCCTACCTTCAGCAATTGACGATGGAGTCGAACGGCAAGCACGTCACGCTCGACGGTACCGACGTGGAGTACGACACGGGACCCGTCTACTGGGGCGAACCCGGCACCAACGGCCAGCACAGCTTCTATCAACTCATCCATCAGGGCACGTCGATCATCCCCGTCGACATCATCGGTTTCGCACGGAGCCTCAACCCGCTCGGGGACCATCACGACATCTTGAGCGCGAACGTCTTCGCCCAGGCCGAGGCGCTCGCCTTTGGCAAAACCGAGGCCGAGGTTCGCCGCGACGCGGGCCCCGAGGGCGTCGTTGCGCACCGGGTCATGGAAGGGAACCGTCCGTCCAACGTCCTGCTCGGCGACGTGTTGACCCCGAGACTGCTCGGCTCGCTCATCGCGCTCTACGAGCACTCCGTGTTCACCCAGGGCACGATCTGGGGGATCGACTCCTTTGACCAGTGGGGCGTCGAACTCGGCAAAGCGCTCGCGAGCGCGATCGTCCCCGAGCTCACGGGCGACGCACCAGCGCTTCGCCACGACTCGTCGACGAACGCGCTGATCGAGCACTATCGAGCGCTAAACGGAAGAGGTTCCTGATGCCCACGCAGACACCGATGCAGCTAGGCATGATCGGACTCGGTCGCATGGGGGCGAACATTGTCCGACGACTGACCCGCGACGGACACCGCTGCGTCGCCTACGACGTGAACCCCGAAGCGGTCGCCGAGCTGGAAGGCGACGGTGTCGTCGGCGCGAAGTCCTTGGCCGACTTCGCGGCGAAACTCGACGCGCCGCGGACGGTCTGGCTCATGCTCCCGGCCGCGATCACCGGGGACACGCTGAACCAGTTGGTCGAATACCTCGAGCCCGGTGACGTCGTGATCGACGGGGGCAACTCCTTCTACCAGGACGACATCGCGCGCTCCCGAGAACTCGCGGTCCGCCAGATTCACTACGTGGACTGCGGAACGAGCGGTGGGATCTGGGGCCTCGAGCGCGGCTACAGCCTCATGATCGGCGGAGAAGCGCCAGTCGTTACCCGACTCGACCCGCTCTTTCGCTCGATCAGCCCCGGCGAGGACGGCGTCGCGCCGACGGTGGCCCGTTCGGGTCGACCCGGCAGCGCGACCAGTGGCTACCTGCACTGCGGACCAAACGGGGCCGGACACTTCGTCAAGATGGTGCACAACGGCATCGAGTACGGGATGATGGGGGCCATCGCCGAAGGGCTCAGCATCCTCAAACACGCGAACGCGGGCGCGACGGACATCGCGGCTGACGCCGAGACGACGCCGATGCGTAACCCCGACTTCTACAACTACGACTTTGACGTCGCCGAGGTCGCCGAACTCTGGCGCCACGGTTCGGTCGTCAGCTCGTGGCTGATGGACCTGACCGCCGAGGCGCTCGCCGCTTCGCCCGAGCTCGATGAATTCAGCGGACGTGTCTCGGATTCTGGCGAGGGCCGTTGGACCGTGCAGGCCGCTATCGACGAGTCGGTCCCCGCGCCCGTGATCAGCGCCGCGCTCTGGCAGCGCTACGAATCGCGCGAGCGCGGACAGTTCACCGCCAAAGTGCTCTCGGCGATGCGCTCGGAGTTCGGCGGTCACGTCGAGAAGCGGTCCTGACGGTGGGCCGGGGTCCCACGTCGCGGGCGCTCGAAGTCGACGGTTGCGTCCGATGAGTTCCCACCCGATCGAAACGGACGTCGAAATTCCCGCCAACCACGTCATCGTCCTCTTCGGCGCGACCGGAGACCTCGCGCGGCGAAAGATCCTCCCGGGGCTCTACCACCTCGCACTGGCCGGGCTGCTCCCGAAGGACTACCGGATTATCGGTTCGGCCCCGCCGGCCTTCACCATCTCGAACGAGGAATTCCGCGCGCTCGCCCACGACTCGGTCGATGAGTTCGGCGATCTCGCGCCCGTGGGTGACGTGTGGGAGGTCTTCGTCGCGGCGCTGTCCTTCGTCGCGTCCTCGGCCGAGGACGGTACGGCACTTCTCAGCGCGATCGAAGAGGCCGAAGCAACGATCGGTGGCGACGTGAGTCGCCTGTTCCACCTCGCGGTCCCGCCCGACGCGGTGCTCGGCCTCGTGACCATGGTGGGCGCCTCGGACCTGCGTCGCAACGCCCGGGTGATCCTCGAGAAGCCCTTCGGCGTGGACCTGGCGTCGGCGAAGGCGCTCAACGCGGTGATCAAGGCGAACTTCGACGAAACCCAGGTGTTTCGCATCGACCACTTCCTTGGCAAGGAGTCGATCGACAACATCCTCGCCCTGCGGTTCGCGAACCGGTTCTTCGAACCACTGTGGAACCGCGACCACGTGCGCTACGTGCAGATCGACGTCCCCGAGACGATCTCGATCGAAGGACGCGCGGCGTTCTACGAGGAGACCGGCGCCTTTCGCGACATGGTCGTCAGTCACCTCTTCCAGGTGCTGGGTTTCATCGCGATGGAACAACCCACGTCCCTCGAAGCCCGTCCCCTTCGTGACGAGGTCCACAAGGTGTTCGAGTCCATGCGACCCATCGACCCGGCTCACGTCGTGCGCGGACAATACGCCGGCTACCGCGACGAGGACGGCGTAGCGCCCGACTCACAGACCGAGACGTTCGTCGCGTTGCGTGTCGAAGTCGAGAACACGAGGTGGAAGGGCGTCCCGTTCTACCTCCGCACCGGTAAGGCGCTCGCCGAGAGCCGCCAGGTCATCACCATCGGCTTCGAGGAGCCCGTGATGCGGCTCTTTTCCTTCGCCCGGGGCGTCCCCGAGAATCGCGGCAACCGATTGGTCGTCGACTTCGCGGACCCCGGTTCGATTCACGCGCACTTCTTCGCGAAGCGTCCCGGCCCCGAGATGCGACTCGACGCGGCGCAGATGACGTTCAACTACGAGGGTTCATTCCAGAAGGCCCACCACCTCGAGGCGTACGAGTACCTGATCCTCGAGGCGATGCTCGGTAAGCGAACACTCTTCACCCGCTCCGACGGCATCGAGCGACTCTGGGAGGTGAGCGCGAACCTACTGGCGTCGCCGCCCGCCGTCGAGTCCTACGCCCAGGGATCGTGGGGACCCCAGTCCGCGATTGATCTCATCGCGCCGAACTCGTGGTGTCTGCCAGGTGAGTGACCGGATCCGGCTCCTGCTCTCGGACGTCGACGGCACGCTCGTGACGCCCGACAAACTTCTCACGCCGAGTGCGATTCGCGCCGTGGACGACCTGCGCAGCGCGGGGATCGCCTTCGCCATCACCAGTGCGCGCCCACCCCGCGGCCTACGCCGATTCGTCGAACCCCTGGGGCTGACGACACCGCTCGGCGCGTTCAACGGCGCCGCCCTCGTCAACGGCGACCTGAGCGTCATTGCCGAACAGACGATTCCCGACGACCTGCTCGTCCCCATCATCGACGTGCTCCAGTCCCACGCCATGTCAATCTGGGTCTTTCGCGGCGACGAGTGGCTCGTCCAAGACGGGGCCGGACCCCACGTCGATCAGGAATCGGTCATCTGCGAGCGCGGTCCGACGGTGGTCACCGACTTCGAGGGCGTCGTTGACGGGGTCAACAAAATCGTCGGTGTGAGCGACGACGCGACGGCGAGTGAAGCCGCCTGGCGGGCCACGACCGAACTGTTCGGCGATCGTCTCTCGGCCACTCGATCCCAGAGCTACTACCTCGACGTCACCCACCCCGACGCCAACAAGGGCAGCGTCGTGCGCTACCTCGCCGGTCGCTACGCCATCCAGACCAACGAGATCGCCACCATCGGCGACATGCACAACGATGTGTCGATGTTCCAAGCGTCGGGACTCAGCATCGCGATGGGTAACGCCGAGCCGTCCGTCCAGCGAGCCGCGCGCCACGTCACCAGTTCCAACGCCGAGGAGGGGTTCGCGC
>JAKBCT010000061.1 GCA_021807655.1 Actinomycetes bacterium
AGCGGCCGGACGCCGACGCGGCGGCTCAGATCTACCAGCGCTACATCCATTCCTCACTCCCGATCGACGAGACCCAGATCACCGAATTGGGCGGCGGCGATCGCGACAAGGCGATCCGGGCCATGATCGAAGAGACCGTGTCGGCCATGTACCGCGTTGACGGCGACAATCGGTTCCTTGAGGTCACGTACCAGGGCGGTGACAAAGAGGTGCTGTACTTCAAGGACTTCGCCTCGGGCGCCATGATTGAGAACATCGTGCGCCGGGCGAAGAAGTTGGCCGTCAAACGCGAGATCGCCGGCACCGGTCGCGGTCTTCGAGTTAGCGACCTACTCGAATCGATTCGCCAGGAGTACCGCGAGAACGAAGATCTGCCCAACACCACGAACCCGGACGATTGGGCGAGGATCTCGGGCAAGAAGGGGGAGCGGATCGTCTTCATCCGCACGCTGATCAATCGCGACGAGGCTGACGCGAAGGGCGGACGTTCGATCCAACACGTCGGCACTGGCCAGTACCTCTGACCCTATGGCGATCGCCAAGGTACTCGGCATCGAGACGGAGTTCGGCATTGTCGGCGGGCCCGATCCCGACCCGATCACGGCGTCGAGCATCATCGTCAACGCCTACGCTCAGCAGGGACGCACGCGGATCAATTGGGACTTCGAGGGCGAAACCCCCGACCTGGACGCCCGCGGCCTGACGGGACTGACCGCCTTCGCCCCGGTCATCGAGACCCACCTGGCGAACACGGTGTTGGCCAACGGCGCACGCCTTTACGTCGATCACGCGCATCCCGAATACTCGTCGCCCGAATGTCGCACGCCGCTCGAAGCAACGCGTTTTGACGCCGCCGGCGAGGAAGTGCTGCGCCGGTCCCTGAACGCGGCTAACGCGTCACTGGCGCCCGCCGACGCCATAGCCCTGTTCAAAAACAATTCGGACGGCAAGGGAAACTCCTACGGTTGCCACGAGAACTATTTGGTGCGACGCGACCTGCCCTTCACCGACATTGTTCGCGCGATGGTTCCGCACTTCGTGTCGCGTCAGATCATCGTCGGCGCCGGCAAGGTCGGCGCCGAGACCGAGTCCGCCGCGGCGGCCCATCCGGCCTTCCAGATCAGCCAGCGGGCCGAGTTCTTCGAAGAGGTCGTTGGTCTCGAAACCACCCTGAAACGTCCCATCATCAACACCCGTGACGAGCCCCACGGCGACGCGGAGCGCTTTCGCCGACTGCACGTGATCATTGGCGATGCGAACATGAGCCAGTACGCCACGTTCGTAAAGCTGGGCGCGACCGCCCTCGCGCTGGCCGTACTCGAAGACGAAGGCGCCGCCACGTTCCCGCCGCGTCCGCGTGACCCCGTTCACGCCGTACGGCTCTTCAGTCTTGACCCGACGCTGCGCGTCACCGTCGAGTGCGAAGACGGCCGCCGCCTGAGCGCGTGGGACCTGCAGGAGCAACTTTGGACGCTCGTTCGCGCTTACGTCGAACGTGGTGGTGGCGACGCCGTCGCCGGACGCGACGAGGTTGCGCTGATTCTGGGCCAGTGGCGCGAGCTGCTCGACGGGGTTCGCAACGACCCCGAGAGCGTCGCGGATCGTGTCGACTGGATCGCCAAGCAGCGCATTATTCGCGGTTACCAGGAACGCTACGATCTCTCGGCGACGGACGCCCGCCTTCGCGCGATTGACTTGCAGTACCACGACCTGCGGCCCGAGCGCTCCCTCGCCAGCCGGGTTGGACTACGCCAACTCTTTGGGCCATCGGACATCGCCCAAGCCGTCGCCAGCCCGCCGCCCACCACCCGAGCCTTCTTTCGGGGCCAGTGCGTCATGCGTTACCCGGATCAAATTGCCGCGGCCAACTGGGATTCGATCGTCTTTGACCTGGGCGACGGCCCGTTGCAGCGCGTACCCATGCCCGACCCGCTGCGCGGTACCGCGGCGCTGACCGCGCACCTCTTTGAATCGAATTCAACGGCCATAGCCCTACTGGCGGCGTTGGACGGGTAGAACTGAAGGCATGAGTGAACAAGAACGTATCCAAAAGCAACGAGTCTCTCGCGCGTCGGACGCGATCGCGGACGTCTCGGTGGACACCACCAAGGGTGAACAACTGAAAGCGGATCTCGACGAGTTGCTCGACGAGATCGACGAGGTCCTCGAGGAGAACGCCGAGGAGTTCGTGCGCAATTACGTCCAGAAGGGCGGCGAGTAGATGGGACTGCCGTTGTTCAGTGCCAGCGAGGATCCGGGTCCGTCGTTCGCCAGGTTCGCCGAGCGGGCCGGACTGATCGATGGCGCGATCGGGTCCGCCTCGTCGACGCACGCCACGACCGTGGTCGCGGTGCGCTACGTCGGGGGCGTCGTCATGGTGGCCGACCGCCAGGCGACGAGCAACGTCATCGCCAGTCGCGACGTTCGCAAAATCGAGGCCGCCGATCACAACACCGCGATTGCCATCTCCGGCAGTGCGGCTCGCGGCATGGAGTTCATCCGTCTAGCCCAACTCTCGTTCGAGCACTACGAGAAGATGACCGACTCGGCGCTGAGCCTGAAGGGAAAGGCGAACTACCTCTCACCGCTGATCCAACGCAACAACCTCGGCACGCCGCTCACCGTGATTCCGCTGTTGGCGGGGTGGGACCCCAGTCACCAGGACGGCCGGATATTCGAATACGACGGCGCCGGCGGCTGCTACGAGCGACGAGACTTCGCAACCATCGGCTCGGGAACGCCCTTCGCGGAGAGCGCACTGCGACTCGGGTTTCGCACCGATCTGGACCGCGACGCGGCGCTCGATCTCGGTGCCCTGGCGGTCTACGAGGCGGGCGACAACGACCCGAGCACCGGTGGACCCGATTTCGTGCGCAACATCTTTCCCATGATGGTCACGCTGGACCCGCTCGGATTCACCGAACTGGGCGACGACGACGTTCGCCGACGCTTCGAGGCCATCAACGAGCGCCGCACCTTGAGTCAGGGCGTGGCCGGGGGAACGCTGCGATGAGCAACTTCTTCTACGTGTCGCCCGAACAGCTGATCAAGGATCGCGCCGAGTTCGCCCAGAAGGGCATCGCCCGCGGTCGCTCGATCGTGGCGGCCATCTACGACGTCGGCGTTCTGATGGTTGCGGAGAACACCTCGGCGTCACTCAACAAGATCTCCGAGATCTACGATCGCATCGCTTTCGCCGGCGTGGGTCGCTACAACGAGTTCGATCGGCTCCGTGAGGCCGGCATTCGGTGGGCCGACGGCACCGGGTTTACCTATTCGCGCGAGGATGTCGACGCGCGCGCCCTGGCCAACTACTACGCCCAGCACGTGGGCGATATGTTCACCGAAGGACAAAAGCCGCTCGAAGTAGAAATACTGGTCGCCCAGCTGGGTAGCGCTCTGCGTCCGACCAAGCTCTATCGAATCGCCTACGAGGGCACCATTTCGGACGAGGCGCGCTTCGCCGTGCTCGGTGGCGATGCGGAGACGATCAAGAGTCGTTTCGTCGCCACCCAGGAGGACCTCGAACCGCTGGCGGTGACCCTGCACCACGCGGTGTCCGCTCTGGCGGGCCCCGAACGTCAGATCGACGTGGCGGATCTCGAGGTCTGCGTCCTCGAAGATCGTGGCACCCGACGGGCCTTCAGTCGTCTGAGCGACCAGCACGTCGCGGAGCTGCTCGAAACGTGAGCCACTGATGCTTCGTCGGATCTTTGGCGTGGAAACCGAGTTCGGAATAACGTTTTCCTTGCGCGGTCAACGTCGCCTCAGCCCCGATGAGGTGTCGCGTTTCCTGTTTCGCAAGGTGGTCGCGTGGGGCCGGTCGAGCAACGTCTTTCTCGAGAACGGCAGTCGTCTCTACCTCGACGTCGGCAGCCACCCCGAATACGCCACCGCCGAGTGTGACTCACTCGACGACCTGGTTGCCCAGGACAAGGCGGGCGAGGCGATCCTGCGCGAACTGGTCAGCTACGCCCAGCAACAACTCACCGAGGAGGGGATCCGCGGCGACATCTACCTCTTCAAGAACAACACCGATTCGTCGGGCAACTCCTATGGCTGTCACGAGAACTACTGCATCGAGCGCATCGACGACCTGTCGCGGCTCGAGCAAGTCTTCATTCCCTACTTGATCAGCCGCCAGATCTTTGCCGGGGCGGGCAAGGTGGTCACCTCGCCCAAGGGCACCGCCTATTCGATGAGTCAGCGCGCTGAGCACATCTGGGAGTCGATCTCGTCGGCGACCACGCGCAGCCGGCCGATTATCAACACCCGCGATGAGCCCCACGCTGATCCGGAACGATACCGTCGCCTCCACGTCATCGTTGGCGATTCGAACATGAGCGAGTTCGCAACGTTCCTTAAGGTGGGCACCGCGTCGGTGGTGCTCGCCATGATCGAGGACCGAACCACCGTGCTGCGCGATTACAACCTCGCCTCGCCGATCAACGCGCTGCGCGACATCGCCTACGACCTCTGGAGCAAGGAACCAATCAAGTTGACGTCGGGTCGCGACATGACCGCGCTCGAGATCCAAGACGACCTGTGCGAGCGCGCCGAGCACTTCGCGCAGAATCGCAGCCTGCCCGACGACCAGCGCCTCGCCGTGCGACTGTGGCGTGAGGCCATCGAGGACTTCCGCAGTGACCCGATGTCACTCGCCGACCGCGTGGACTGGATCGCCAAGTTGCAGATCATCGAACGCGAGCGCGAGCGACACGGTATCGCCCTGAGCGATCCACGGATCGCGCTGATCGACCTGCTGTACCACGACACGGACTTGGACCGTGGTCTGTTCTATCGACGCCAGCAGCGAAACCACTTCCGACGCGTGGTCGATGACGACGCCATCTCCAAGGCGGCGGTGGAGCCACCGTCGACGACGCGCGCTCGCATGCGCGGCACGTTCATCCGCGTCGCCAAGGAGTGGCGACGCGACTACACCGTCGATTGGGTGCACTTAAAGCTCAACGACGAGATGCAGCGCACGGTACTGCTGAAGGATCCCTTCAAGAGCACTGACGAGCGATTTCAAAAGCTCTTGACTTCCCTAGAGCGACGAGAGCACTGAGGGCGAGCCGACTAACCTGGCTACGTGCCAGACGACCTCGTTGAACCCGCGTCGACCCAACCCGCCCTGACCGTGGATCCGATCGCGGCCGTGGTTGACAACGTCGCTCGACCACGACGACGTCGCGCCGCCCTGATCGAGTGGGTCATCATCCTCGTGGTGGCCGTCGGCGTGTCGCTGCTAATGCGTGCCTACGTCGTTCAGCAGTTCTACATCCCGACGGGTTCGATGGAACCAACGCTGCCCATCGGTGACCGCGTTCTCGTCTCGAAACTCTCGGTCACGTTCGGCACGATTCATCGGGGCGACATCGTCGTCTTTCACGCTCCCAAGGCGGCCCTGCGCGACTGCTCCGACGCGGTGCCCATCTTCATCAAGCGCGTCATTGGCCTGCCCGGTGACCATCTCACGTCGCGAGGTAATACCATCTACGTCAACGGCCAGCCGCTCGACCAGACCTGGACCCACTACGAGCCGCTCGGCACGCCGATCGGTAACGTCACCGTTCCGGCGAACTCCTACTTTGTGATGGGTGACAACCAGAATTATTCCTGTGATAGTCGAACGTGGGGACCGGTCCCGCGCTCGAGCATGATCGGCAAGGCGTTCTTCCGCCTGTGGCCACTGTCGCACTTCGGCTTCCTCTAAACGACGTGCACTGACACCCCTACAATGGGGGAGTGTTGAGTCTGAGCCCCATCAAGATCATGGTCATCGTGGCCGTGATTCTCCTCCTGCTGGGACCGGACAAACTGCCCGAGGTCGCCCACAAGTTAGGTTCGAGCTGGCGTGCCCTCAAACGAATCCAGGAACGTGTCGAAGAAGAGGTTCGCGACGTCATTCCCGACCTGCCCAGTGCCAGTGACCTCGCGAGGGTCGTGCGCAGTCCGGTCAACCTCTTGAACGAGCTCGCCAATCGCGCCGAAGCCCGAGATTCCGGACTGTCCACGACCGATCTCACCCCCACCGACGTCA
>JAKBCT010000062.1 GCA_021807655.1 Actinomycetes bacterium
CTCGCCGTACGCACGCTCGCGTCTCGGCGCTGGCGCTCGTGATCATCGTGGGCGTCGCGGGTCTTTCCACGGTCTCGTTGGCGGCGCGACAGCGCAGTGCGCCTACGGCGGCGCTACACGCGCGAGCGCTTCCGACCGGGGACGACGCGGCGCTGGTCGTTCAACGCGGGCGCGCCGTTGCGCCAACCGCACGGCTCGCGCACCGCGTCGTGACCGCGAACCGAGCCGCGAGGCACCCACGAGTGGTGGCGCGCAGCGCGTCACCCGTGACGCGGCGCTCGAGCGCGTCCCCGGTCACCTCGAGTGCGCGAGTTACCCCAAAGACGCCCGTTTCTCGGACCCGTCTGACGGGTGAGCCTCGCTCGAGCGTCGCGCCTCGTCCGACTCGTCCGAAGGTCGTCACGGTCGCCGCGACCGTCCCCGCCCTCTCGAGCGCGGCTACGGCACTGCTCTCGCACCTCAACCCCGTCGCCAATATCGCCCCGAGTCCGAACTATCTCCAGTCGGGCAACTGCAGTCAGAGCGTGTCGGGCTGGAGTTGTGACAACCCCTGTGTGACCTCAACGCTCGGGTGGCCGACCAACACCAACGACCCCGGGTGCACGAGCTACGTGTTGGGCGCGATCAACGCGGCGCGGCGCATCGAGGGGGTCGCGCCGATGACGCTGCCGAGCAACTGGTACACGCTCACGACCAGTGAGCAACTCTTCGTCGTCGCTGACCTCGAGCGCACCGCCCGGGGTCTCACCCCCTACCTCGGTATCAACGCCGCCCTGTCGGCGGCCGCCCAACGCGCCGCCGCCAGCGCGTCGGACCCGTCGGCCGCGCCCGGCTTCCCGATCGCGACCGACGCCCAGGGCTATCAAGCGCTCGACGGAACGTGGTCGTCGGGGTTCTCGGTCCTCGCCGCCGACTACGCCTGGATGTACAACGATGGCTGGGGCGGCGCGAATAACACCTCGAACATCGCCTGCACCTCGGCGACGTCGACGGGCTGCTGGAGCCACCGAGACGAACTGCTCGGCTACGCGCCCGGCTTCAACCCCGGGGTGGGCCTCGACGCGGCGAACGCGGAGGTCGGGGTGGGCTTCGCGGTTGTGAACGGTTCGGGCTCGTTCGTCGACCTCATCGAGGCTCCGAGCGCGACCCCGCCGGCCATGACCTTCACCTGGGCCGCCAACGTGGTGCCGTACTTGTCGTAATTGGTACGCGCTGGCGGTGGGTCCGCTCCGTAAACTCATCGCCATGGGGCAAGTGAGTACCACGGGGATCGTCGGCGCACCAGGGTCGCGCGCGTGACCGCCGTGCTCATCGTCGAGGACGACACCGACGTCGTCGGCGTCGTGCGCCAACACCTGCTCGGCGAAGGTTTCGTCGTGACGAGTGTGACGAGTGGCGTCGAGGCGCTCGCGGCCTTCGCTGAGAAGGAACCTGACGTCGTGCTGTTGGACATCGTGCTCGGCGACGAAGACGGCCGTGAACTGTTGCGCGATATTCGCCTGATGAGCGACGTGCCCGTCATCTTTCTTACCGGTCGGGGTCTCGAGTCCGAGCGTATCGCGGGGCTCAAGCTCGGGGCCGACGACTATATCGTCAAGCCCTTCTCGCTCGGCGAACTGACCGCACGTCTCGAGTCGGTGCTGCGCCGCTCGGGTCTCAGTCCCACTCAGCACCAGATCGACGTGCCGACGTTGCGCTTCGGAGACCTGCTCATCAACGAGCACACCCACGAAGTCACGCTGCGCGAAGCGCTGGTTGATCTCACCGCGAAGGAATTCTCGCTCCTCGCCTTTCTCGCGTCCTCGCCCCGTCAGGTCTTTAGCCGCGAGCAGATTCTCCAACACGTGTGGGGCTCGTCGGGCGAGTGGCAGAATGAGGCCACCGTGACCGAGCACGTGCGCCGGGTGCGTAACAAGATCGAGGACGACCCCGATCACCCACGCTGGATCGTGACGATCCGCGGACTCGGCTACCGGTTCGAGCCGGTCGAGCGGTCCTGACGCCGCATGCGCCTCGCGAGGACGCCCTCGACGTGATCGACCAGCTGACTCGGGCGGAAGGGTTTGGCGAGAAAGACGCTGAGTGACGGGTCGAGGTCGACGATGACGTCGCCGGTCGCGGATCCCGAGAGCACGACGACCCCGAGGTCGGGGTGGGCGCCCTGGAGTTGTGCGACCAGTTGATCGCCGGAAAGTCCTCCGAGCACCACGTCGCTGACGACGAGGTCGAAGTCGGGGTGCGCCTCGAAGGTCGCCAGCGCCTCCTCGCCCGAGGCCACCTCGACGACCCGATGGCCGCCGCGACGCAGGATCTCGCTGGCGAGCCGGCGCTGGGCGTCGTCATCCTCGACGAGCAGAATGGTGGCCCCCTCGGGGTGTCCCGGGGAGTCGTCGGCGGGGTCGAGGGATTCGCCCTCGGCGACTGGGAGAACGACTTCGAAGGTCGATCCCTCGCCCGCCGTCGAGCGGCAGTCGATCCAGCCACCGCTCTCCTGGGCGAGACGTCGCGCGGCGGCCAACCCGAGGCCGGTTCCCTTAAAGGTGCTCTTGGTTGTGAAGTACGGCTCGAAGCACCGTCGCCTCGTTGCCTCGTCCATGCCGACGCCCGAGTCGCTCACCGAGAGCACGACGTAGTCGCCGTCGCGCTCCACCTGGTGCATTGGATCGAGCGCGACGCGCGATACGCGCGAGAGGTCGAGGGTGAGTTCACCCCCGTCGGGCATCGCGTCGCGGGCGTTGAGCACGAGGTTGAGGACCATTTGCTCAAAGCGGTCGGGGTCCACGCGCACGTAGCCCGTCACCGGGGCGCGCCAGTGCACCGTGACGCGCGAGCCGACGATGCGCTCGATCACCTCGGCGTTGGAGGCGATGACCCGAGCGGGATCGACCACTCGTGGTTCGGTCGCCTGGGTGCGCCCGATGGTCTGGAGCTGGGTCGCGAGCGCCGAGGCGCGGGCGCTCGTCGCGACGATCTCGTCGATGGTGGTGCGCGCGAACTCGTCGGTGACGTGGCGCGCGAGGAGTTCGGCGTGCCCCGAGATCACCGTTAGCAGGTTGTTGAAGTCGTGGATGATCGAGCCGGCGACCTGGCCGCGCAGTTCCATCGCGTGAGCGTGGCGCAGTTCTTCGGTCATGCGCCGACGATCGGTGACGTCGTCGATGAGCGTGAGGATCAGGCCGTCGTCGCGGCCACCTTCGATAATTTGGGCGGTGATGGCGAAGTCGCGCGAGTCACGAACCGTGACGTCGCGGACGTCAAGGTGGGTCGGCGGGGTCGCGGAAGACAGCGAGTCCCACAGGCCGGATAGATCACTGACGAGTTGCTCGGGCCAGGCCGGCGTAGCGGGCACGGCGTCGTAGTCGGGCCAGTTAAGGACGCTCGCGGCGCGCCGGTTCCACCAACGCACCCGTCGATCGAGTCCCACCTCGACGATGCCGACCGGCGCGCTCTCAACGAGGGCTCGCCACCGCGCCTCGCTCTCGGCGATGGTGGCGCTCAGCATCGCGCCGTCGAGGGCCGCGGTGGCGAGCTGGCTCACCAGGCTGATGATCTCAACGTCGTCGGTGGCCGGATCGTACTCGCGCCGAGCGGCGATCACGCCGCGAAGTGCGCCGTGCGAATCGAACATCTCCGCCGCTAACCACCCGCGATGGTTCACGGCGAAGGTCTCAGAGTCGACGGGGAAGTCCTCGTGACCCGTGATGAGCGTCACCTCGCCGTCGGCGCTCGCGAGCGCCCCCGAGGCGCGGCCACTCGCCCAATCGAGCACGAGGGCCTCGCCGGCTGAGAAGAGGCTGCGCGTCTGGGCGGCGACGAGGGCGAGTTGGCGTTCGACCTCGGTGACCGATCGCAGGCCGATCGCGGTCGCTACGAGGCTACGAAGCTGGCGCGCGACGTGCTCGGCCGAGTTCAGTGCCACCTCACGCTGGCGGCGCAGGTCGGCACGCTCCAGACGGATTGCCGTGCCCCAGGTCACTTCGTCGATCGCGGTCAGCTCGAAGGGTCCGAACCCCGGGGCGTCGGCTTCGCGACCGAAGGTCATCGTCGCGACCACGTTGTCGTGTACGAGCAGTGCCGTGACCGCCACCCAGGGCAGTCCCTTCGTCACGTCGGCGGGCAGTCGTCCTCGGCCGGCACCGTGGGACACCGCGGCGATCAGACTTTCCACGGCGTCGCGATCGGTGCCGACGCGAAAGCGTCCGGTGGAACCGACGCGCGCCGCGACGGTCTCAACGAGTCGCTCCGCGCTGGTCGCGTCGTCGATAAGACACCAGTCGCAGAAACCGTCGACCGCGAGGTCGGCCAGTGCGCGCGCCACCGGAATCAACCCGTCGGTAAGTGACTGGGCGAGATCGCCGTCGCGCAACCTCGTTGTGGCGACGCGTTGGGAGAACCAGAGCGCGCGGGCGATGGCGGCGTCGTCTTCACCGGCGCGTCGCGCCCGCGATGCGGGCAGTGCGGGTCCGCCCCGGGCGAGGTTGGCGTCGCGCGCGCCATCCTTCGGGGGGTTCGTGCTCACGCCGTCTCGTCGTGGTGCGCGACTGTGCGAAGTGTCCATCCCACGTCGCTCAAGTTAGTGCGGGGTTCTCCGACCGGTACGCGTCGGATCGAACGAACGTGCACCGTGGCGGTTTCTATGAAACGCCTCAGCAGTGTCGCAAGGCGAATCGGTTGGAATTTCATGGCCCGGCGTGAATACGCATCTACTCAAGTGATTTAGTTGAATATCAATGGTCCAACTCGCATTTGACAACGGGAGCACAACAACCAAGAATTGCGGCTGCAAGGGCTGAGAAATCAGGAAGTCGGTGTGGGCAATGGCAAGAATCGAATTTCGCACAACCCGTTCGTCGCGCGGACGAGTTCGTGGCGCTCGGCTGTTCGCAACCGCGGCGTTGGCCGCGATCACGAGCGTCGGCACTTTCGCGTCGGTCGCCTACGGCGCCACGGTGAGCCACGCCTCGACCGGTCATGACAGTTCGACGTCGTGTAATTCCTCGAAATCGGGTGATCTGCGCGCGCACGACTCGGGCAGTGCGACGTCGTGTTCATTGAGCGCGTCGCCCACGTCGCCGACCACGGTGAATACGCCGGTGACCTTCACCTACCAGCTCAACGCGTCCGAGGACGGCAACGCCATCGGATCGAGTCCCGTGACCTACACCATCCAGGGCGGCGCAACGTCAGTAACGGGAACGGCGACGACGACGAGTACGGCCTACGGACTCCAGGCGACGTTCTCCTACACCTTTGGTTCGGCGGGCTCGTACACCATCAGTGCCACGTATCAGGGAACCGTGGACCGACTGTCAGTGAGTAATGACTCCAACGGCGACCAACAGAGTTCCTCAAGCAGCGGGAACAATGGCGACGACGAGTCCGGCAGCGATCTGACCGCGACTATTAACAACTACACGGTCACGAACGGATCGGGCACGGTGACCCTCTACGGTGACGGCGGCACCTACGGCAGTGGCTCGTCGAGCACGTACTCTTGCGTCCTCGGGTCCCCGACGACGCCGACGGTTCCTTCCGCCCCGGTCGGCTACAGCTTCGCCGGCTGGTCCGTGACGCCGTCGAACGGTGGCGTGGACACGACCGGCCCGGTGAACTACACGAGTAGCGTCACCTGCGCGACGCTCAGCCTCTTCGCGGTCTGGAGCCAGAACGCGGCGCCCAACCAGACGGTGACCTTCTACGGCAACGGCGCGACGAGCGGGTCGATGGCTCCCCAGATCGACAACGCCCCCACGGCCCTTTCGACCAACGGGTTCAGCCGCTCGGGCTACAGCTTCGTCGGCTGGGACACGTCCTCGGCGGGCTCGACCGTCGTCTACACCAACGGCCAGGTCTACCCCTTCAGCGCCTCGACCTCGCTCTTCGCGGTCTGGAGCCAGAACGCGGCGCCCAACCAGACGGTGACCTTCTACGGCAACGGCGCGACGAGCGGGTCGATGGCTCCCCAGATCGACAACGCCCCCACGGCCCTTTCGACCAACGGGT
>JAKBCT010000063.1 GCA_021807655.1 Actinomycetes bacterium
ACAAGCCTTCGACCGTGACACCGTTGGGACCAACGCGCGTTGCGCTTCGCTCGACCGCCTGATCCCACGGGGATCTGCACCGCGAAGCACGCGGGAAGAGCCGATCGTCACCCGCACAGCCATCACGACTCTGTGATGAGGGCCCTGGGTCGGAACCGAGGACTCAGATGAGGCATCATCTGGGAAGTCGGACGGCGAGCAAGCACCGCTGGGCCCCTTGGTTCAGTTGGTCAAGGCGAACCGGTGGGTCCAAATAGGACACACGCTGTGAGGTCGTCAGTGAACGCCTTCGTAGACGAGGAGGTCTCGCAACTCTGAGACCGCGGACGCGATCCCTGCGCGACTCGAAAGCGGATTATCAGGGATTATCCAATGAAGGTGGCCGTTGGCGGCGACGATGAACATGACGTTCGAGTGCACGCTCACCGCCTCGGACGGCGTCATCACGACACTGACCCCGTAGTCACGCCACACCCTGCGTAGCGCCACCCGCGGTCCGGTCACGAAATAGAAGTTCGCCACCCGCGCGAGCCCCTGGGTATCGATGTAGCGGCGAACGTCGCGGAGCGATTCGTGATACGGGTCGACCGCGACCGCAACGATGTCCAGCTTGGCGTTGGCGGCGAAGTCGTGGCGAACCTGAGCGATCTGGCTCGCGACCGGTGGACAGCTCGCCGAGCAGTTCGGGTCGAGGAACGTCAGCAGGGTGACTCGTCCGCGATGCTCGCCCAGGGTGTAGGCACGCGAGAACTGATCGGTCAGCGTGAACGGCACGGCCGGCGCATTGACGGCCTTCGCCGGGCCGTTCTGGGCGATGAAGAGCGTGGTCTCGGTGCCCGTCGCGACGGCAACACCCATGGCCACGCTCGCCACGACCACCATCGCCGCCGCGAAAGCGGCGACTACGGATCCCGCGCTGTTGCGTACGTCTCGATAGAGCGTTCGGCGTGAGGACGAAACACCGCTCCGCGGTGGCGCAACACTCCAGGTCACCAGCGCCAGGGGGGCCAACGTATTCACGTCGGTGGATAGCCCTCCAAAGAGCCCCGTGTCCTGTGCCACGAGCCAGAGCACCACGCACCCGGCCACCACTGTGTAGACGGGCCAACGGCGCGCCAGGGGCGCCGAGAGCCACAGGCCCAGCGCGCTGACAACGAGCCAGAGCAGGATTACGACGTTCAAGCCCCCGCCCATGGTCGATGCGATCGAGCCGGCGCCGCGCACCAATGAAGCGAGCCACTGCGGTTGTTCGATCGCCGACATGTAGCTGGTCATCCGGGTCAGGGCGTTGGTCGGTCCGCCGTGCCAAAAACCCGCGGCGGGCAGCGTCTGTTCAACGGCGGCGAGGGCCAACACCACGGCGAGCGAGCGCCTCGTGACCAGTGAGAACGAATTTCGAAATCGCTCGTAGTCGAGCGCGAGCCACACGCCCGCGTACGCGTAGAGCAGGGCCGCGCCCGGCCAACCGAACAGGATCGTCGCCCCGTGCACGAAGAGCCCGCCAGCGCCCTCGCCCACCAACCACACCAGGGCCGCCCAGAGGGCCGACACCGATCCCGCGACCCGGCCGGTCAGTCCGTTAGAGACGATCAGGAGCAGACCGAGTCCGATCTCCAGCCACGCCACCCCCGAGGCCAGGGTGATCGGGTGACTATTCCAGAGATTGACGAAGTATCCGATCAGCGTTCGCAGCGCCGCCGGCGTGCTTCGCGACATCGGGGCGACGACGGCGTTCGCGAGTCCGAGGGGCATCGAGGCTTGGAACTGCAAGACGCCGTCGAGCAACCACAGCAGGCCAATACCCACGCGCAGGTACGTCCGCGAAAGGGGCTCGGCGAGTCCCGCCGACGAGAGGTTGAATCGCGTGATCCGGCCGCTAGCCGCAGCGATGACTATGAACGCCAGGGCTGCGACGCCAATCCAGAGCAACATCGTGACCAGACTCGCGTGCCGAAAGAGCGACACGGCGAAGGGGTTGGTCAGGTCAATCGATCGCTGACTCATTCCCGGCATGATGAACCGTCCAGTCGATCAACCGAGTTCGTCGACGCACGCCGCGAGCACGCCGTTGACGAAGGATGGCGAGTCCTCCGTGGAGAAGGTGCGAGCGAGCTCCACCGCCTCATTCAACACGACCGCGGTCGGTGGCGGGTCGGCGAGCAGGAGTTCGGCGATCGCGAGGATCATCACGAGCCGGTCGATCATCGCCAGTCGCTCGATCGTCCAGTCGACCAGGTTGTCACCGATGAGTTGGAGGGCGCGTGCCTCGTTGGCCTCAACCGACTCCACCAGGCGCACCGTGTAGGGGTCGGGGGTGAGGGTCAACCTCGGCAGGATCTCAACGGTTGAGCGACCCTTCATCGCGGCCTCGTAGAGGATCTCGAGGGCCCGTTCCCGGGCTCGATGACGTTGACTGCCGAGATCGTCCACTAGGCGCGCGTGATGTATTCGCCGGTGCGCGTATCGACCTTGATTGCCTCGCCCGGACCAACGAACAGCGGGACCTGGACTACGTAGCCGGTCTCGAGGGTCGCCGGCTTACGGGCGCCCGACACGCGGTCACCCTGAATCCCGGGCTCGGTTTCGGTGATCGTCAACTCGACTGACGCGGGCAACTCGATGCCGATGATCTCGTCGTCGTGCAGGACCAACATCGCCTTACCCGTCTCAACGAGGAAGTTTGATGCATCACCCAAGCTCTTTGACGACACGGGTACCTGGTCGTAGGTCGACTGGTCCATGAAGACATAGTCGTCCCCATCGCGGTAGAGGTACTGCATGTCGCGCTTGTCGATGATGGCCTGCTCAAGACGCTCGTCGCCGCGGTACGTGCGCTCAATTACGGCACCCGAGCGAGCGTTGCGCAGCTTGGTGCGCACGAACGCTCCGCCCTTGCCGGGCTTGACGTGCTGGAACTCGACCACGGTGAAGAGTCCGTCTTCGACTTTGAGGGTAATGCCGTTCTTGATGTCGTTGCTAGAGATGGCGGCCATGAGCCAGAACCTTTCGGGAAGTTGCGCGCCACAGTCTAGGCAACGCCCGACTGCCTCTGGCGCGTCAGTCAGCGAGGAGTTCCGCGACCGCGACGAGCGCCAGGTCGTAGCTGAGCCCTCCGAAGCCCGCGATCGTGCCATTAACGACGCCCGCCAGGGTGCTGACGTGGCGAAATGGCTCGCGCGCGGCGGGATTTGACAGATGAACCTCGACCTTCACGCCCGGGAAGATGGCCAGGGCATCGGTGAGGGCCCACGACGTATGAGTGAGCGCCCCCGCGTTGATCACGATGGCCGCCGATCGCCCGCGCGCGCCATGGATCGCCTCGATGAGGTCGCCCTCGAAGTTCGACTGCACGTGGCGCACGCTTAGTCCGAGCGGCACGGCCGCTACGCGAACCCGCTCGACGTGCTCGTCAAGCGTCGTGGCGCCGTAGACCGTGACGTCGCGCACCCCCAACTGGTCCAGGTTCGGCCCCGACAACACCAGCAGCTCTCGCGGCGCGAACGTCTCCTCGGCGACCCGACGCGCGACCATCACTGCCCCTTTGGATTCGGAGCCCGTCGCGCACCACGGTCGCGCTCAGTCCGGCTGGTCACCGGCGCCACACTACCGCCGGCCCGGACCGACATCAAGATTCCTCGCGGAATTGATCGATCACTCGAGTCACCACGTCGACCTCGACACCCGTGACCACCTCAAACCCTGCCGGTCCATCGAGCACGAAGGTCAGGTCGTGGTGGGCCTTCTTGTCCCGTTGCATAACAGCGACGATCTGCTCGCTCGTCATGGCGTCGGGCAGCGCCCTCGGGAGCGAGAAACCATCGAGGACGGCGTCGTGGATCGTGACCGATCGCTCGTCGATACGCCCGAGGGCGTGCGCCAGTCGCGCGGCGAAGGCGAGGCCGATCGATACGGCTTCGCCGTGACGCAATTCGTCGGCGTTTCGTGCCAACGCGAGCAGTTCCACGGCGTGACCGAGCGTGTGACCGTAGTTGAGCAGGGCGCGTCGGCCACTCTCTCGCTCATCGTCCGACACGATCCCGGCCTTCAACTCCACCGCCATCGCGACGAGGTCCTCCCTCGTGGCAGCGGTGATCGCCAAGGCGTCTCGCCGTTCCAACAGCCAACACTTTGCGACTTCGCCGTAACCGCTCCGCAGTTCGCGTTCGGGCAGGGTCCGTAGTGTTTCGGTGTCGCAGAGCACTCCGAGCGGTTGGTGAAATGCTCCAACGAGGTTCTTGCCCATCGTCACATTGACGCCGGTCTTGCCCCCGATCGCCGCGTCGACCTGGCCGACCAGCGACGTGGGGACATTCACCACGCCGATACCACGCAGGTACACCGCCGCCGCGAATCCCGCGAGGTCGGTCACCGCTCCGCCGCCCACGCCGACGACGACGTCGTCGCGCGACAAACCCAAGGAAACGAAGCGTTCGCAGAGGTACTCCACCGCGGCCATGGTCTTGGCCGTCTCACCGTCAGGAACCACCACGACGTGTTGGTCGAGACCGGTCTCGACGTCGAACCACGTTCGATCGACGAGCCCTTCAGAGGTCACGATCGCCGCGGTCCGGGCCCGAGGCGCTCGCCGCGCGATCACGAGCGCGAGCTCTCGCCTCGCACCGGCGCCGACCACGACCTCATACCCGCGCTCGCCGAGCTCGACGTCGAACCTCATGGCGCCATCATCGCACGTAGGACGTGGTCGACGACCTCCTCGAGGGGCTGCGCTGCGTCAATACGCGCTCGCGAGACTTCCCGATACCACGCCGTACGACGGGCTCGTAGGTTCACGAGGGCCGTGCGGGCATCGCCAGCGAGCAGCGGTCGGTCGCCCCCGTCGAGCCGGGCCACCAGAACGTCGTCGGGGGCGTCGAGCCAGAGGGTCACCTGCGAAATCAGGATCGAGCGCGCCGCCGCGGTCTCGACGACGCCACCGCCCGTAGACACGACGACCTCGCCCTCGACGCTCGCGCTCAGCGCCGCCACCTCGTCGACGCGGAATCGGGTTTCGCCGACGGCGCGCAGATGCTCGGGCGCAGAGGCGCCGACCATCGAGGCGAGGACCTCGTCCGTGTCGACGACGCCACACCCCAACTTCTCGCCGACGGCGCGCGCCACGGTCGTCTTACCCGTCGCTGGTAGTCCGACCAGGACCAGCCGGGCCACGTTCAGTCGCGCGCCGAGGGCGATTCGCCGAGTTGCTCGACGTAGGAACGGTAGTTACGCGAGAACTCCGCCACGGAATCACCGCCGAACTTGCGTTGCGCTTCGCCGGCGAGCACGAGCGCGGTCATCGCTTCGCCGACCACGCCGAGCGCCGGCACGGCGGTGACATCGGTGCGTTCCTTGAAGGACACCGTGGGTTCGCCCGTGGCCAGGTCGACCGTCTCGAGCACGGGTCGGTTCAACGTCGCGAGCGGCTTCATGGCAACCTTCGCGATGATCGGAGACCCCGACGAGATGCCGCCCTCGAGACCGCCGGCGTGATCGGTTCGTCGGGCGTAGCCCCCACCGACTGACGCCGTGTCGTCGCGCACGATCGCGTCGTGCGCCACGCTGCCGCGCTGGGAGGCCTGCTCCATCCCGTCGCCGATCTCCACGGCCTTGACGGCCTGAATACTCATCAGAGCCCCCGCAAGCAGTCCGTCGAGCTTGCGGTCCCAGTGAACGTGACTCCCGATTCCAACCGGCACACCGTAGGCGATCACCTCAGCGACGCCACCAAGTGAGTCGCCCTGCTTGGCCGCCGCCTTGATTTCGGCAATCATCAGCTGAGCGGTGCTCTCGTCGAAACACCGCACCTCGCTCTGGTCGACCGCCGCGAGATCGCTCGCCAGTGGTCGCCGGTCCGCGGGCGCCGCCACCGAACCGATGCGTACAACGTGGCTGATCACCGAGACGCCGATCGTCGCCAGTAGCGACTTCGCGAGCGATCCGGCGACCACTCTCGCAGCGGTCTCGCGCGCACTCGCTCGTTCGAGCACGTCGCGAG
>JAKBCT010000064.1 GCA_021807655.1 Actinomycetes bacterium
GCGGCGCGCCACCCCCACGTCCGATACCGCCCGACGCTCATCGACGCGACCTACGCGGGACTGCTCACCGACGTGCACGAGCGCGCCCTCGTCATCCCGTCGCTCAACCGCGACGGCGACTGCCTGAGTGACATGGTCCTCGCGATGTTCGGCTCGATCGCCGGGGCCGAGTCGGTGCTGATGTCCCTCGATGAGTCCCTGCACCCCCGCGTCGCGATGGCCGAGGCCCCCCACGGCACCGCGCCGACCCTGGAGGGCAAGAACGTCGCCAACCCGATGGCGATGCTGCTCGCCGAGGCGGCGCTGCTCGATCAGGCGGCGACCCACCTCGACGACCCCGCCTTTCACCTCGCCGGACAGCGGCTGCGCGCGGCGACCCTCGACGGCGCCGCCGACGGCGTGCGGACCTTCGACCTGGGCGGCGAGGCGACGACGAGTGAAGTCGTGGACGACGTCATCGCCCGGCTACGCCACCCGCGCGTCGACTAGGGCCGTTGGCGCTGCGGCCACGCTAACCTCCGCAGTGAGGAGGATCCATGGACCAGTTGACGGTGACCCTGAACCGACCCATGGACGACGTCGAAACCGCCGTTCGATCCGCCCTCGCCGACCAGGGATTCGGCATCCTCGCCGAGATTGACGTCGCCGAGATCCTGTCGACCAAGCTCGGGGTCCAGCGCGCGCCGCTCAAGATTCTCGGGGCGTGCAATCCGGTCTTGGTGAACCAGGCCCTCGACGTGAGTCTCGACGTGGCCCTGTCGCTGCCGTGCAACGTCGTCCTGCACGCGCTCGACGCCACCACCACGACCGTCACGATCGCCGACCCGGCCGTGATCATGCCCGGTGAGTCGTTTCGCGAGCTCGTCGAAGACGCCCGCCAACGCCTCGGGGCGGCGTTGTCGAGCCTGCTCTAAGCCGTCGCCGTGTCCTGGTACGCCGAACATCTCGTACCGCGCATCGTCAACCTCGTCTGCTCGACCCCCGGGGTCTCGCGTTGGCGGCGCCTCGCCGTTGAGGGCCTGCGCGGGTCGGTCGTCGAGATCGGCTTCGGATCGGGGCTCAACGTCAGGTACTACCCGTCGGCGGTGGAGCGCGTCTACGCCGTCGAGCCCCGCGACGCCGCCTGGCGGCTCGCCCAGCGCGCGATCGCGGCGTCGCCGGTAACGATCACGCGCGCCGGCCTCGACGGCCAGCACCTCTCGCTCGATAACTCGTCCTGCGACAGCGCGCTCAGCACGTTCACCCTCTGTACGGTCGGTGACGACGCGCTCGCCGCGCGAGAGCTCTACCGCGTCTTGAAGCCGGGGGGCGTCCTGCACGTGCTGGAGCACGGCCTCGCCCCCGACGAGCGCGTCGCGACGTGGCAGCGACGCCTCGACCCGCTCGAGCGCGTCCTCGCCGACGGCTGTCACCTGACGCGCGACCCCGTCGCGGTGCTCGAGTCGGCCGGGTTCGCGCTGACCCGCCTCGAGCAGCGCTACGAGTCCGGACCCAAGCCGTGGAGTTACTTCACGGTGGCGCTGGCGACCAAGCCGCTCGACTGACCTCGCCGCGCCCACCGGCGCGTGTGGTCAAATCGGGTCGTGGAGATCCTCGTGGTCGCGGCCCTGGTGTTCGTCATCAACCTGCTGCCGGCCTTCGGGCCGCCGACCTGGTCGGTGCTGGTCTACGCGCGCCTTCGCTGGCACCTCGACCCGGTCGCCCTCGTCGTGGTCGGTGCGGGCGCCGCGGCGAGCGGCCGGTACCTGCTCGCGGCGGGGGCGCGTACCCTGCGCGGCCACTTCTCTGCGCGGTACCGAACGAACCTCGCCAACCTCGCCGGGCGGCTACGCGGGCGCACCGCCGGCCTGTGGTCCTTCGCGATCCTCTTCGTCGTCTCGCCGCTGCCCTCGGCGCAGCTCTTCGTCGCGGCGGGCCTGCTCGAACTGCGGCTCGTGGTACTCACGGCGTCGTTCTTCGTCGGCCGTCTGGTGACCTATTCGCTCTACGTCGCCACGGCCGTCGTCGTAGACCGCCAACTCGGCTCGCTACTCACCAACGTGTGGGGACGGCCGTGGTGGATCGCCCTGCAACTCGCGCTGATCGCGGCCATCTCGCTGCTGCCACTGCTGCCGTGGCGCAACGAGCGCCAGCGTCGCAACTGATCAGTTGTCGCCCGACCCCGAGGTCGTCGTCGGGGTGGACCCGTCGGCGTTGTTCTTGCCCAGCGGCGACTGGTCGAGCAACTCGACCTCGACCTCGCGATGCTGGGTCGCCTTCACGATCGCCATCCGGTACCGGTTGCGCGCGTCGATCCGGTCGGCGGCAGATTTGGCATGGGTCATGCGCACGTGCAGCGACTTGGTCGCCATTGCCACCGAGCGCGCGAAGTCCGCGTCGATAGCCGCCATCGCGTCGCGGTAGGTCTTCGCGTGGTGGGCGGACCTGGTGATCGCGACCGTCGTGGGCACGCGCGAGACGGGCCGGCCGCTCGCGAGCGCCGGCGTGGACAGAGCGAGCGAGGCGACGGCGACCGCCACCCCGACCGACCTGCGCATCACGTTCACGTCAACCTCCAACGACCTTCAGCGTACCGACGATTCTTGTGAGGACGTTGTGATTCGCGTCGGTCTTTCGTGAGAGCGCCGGGGAACCGGTACGCTTCGGGGCGTGGGTGAGACGAGTGCGACCATCCTGATCGTCGACGACGAAGCGGGCGTGCGAGAGCTGCTCGCCGACGCCCTGCGCATCGTGGGCTACGAAACCCTGGTCGCGGGCGACGGCGACGAGGCTCTCACCCTGTGGCGCGCCAACACCGTCGACCTGTGCATCGTGGACGTCAATATGCCCACGATGAACGGATTCGAGTTCGTCGAGTTCGTGCGGCGCGACGACGCCGCGCTGCCGATCCTGCTGCTCTCGGCGCGAGACGCCGCGGCGGACGTCGCCCACGGCCTGCGCATCGGGGCCGACGACTACGTTCGCAAGCCCTTCAGTCTCGAAGAACTGCTCTTGCGGGTGTCGGCGATCCTGCGACGGACCTCGACGTCAGAGGACGACGAGCGCGTGCTGTCCTGTGGACCGCTCACGATGAACCTGGACCGCCACGAGGTCTCCGTGGGCGACGAGCCCGTCGACATGTCCGCGACCGAGTTCCGCCTCCTCGAAGTGCTGCTCGGCAAGAAGAACCACCTCCTCAGCCGCGAACAGCTCCTGCGCGACGTCTGGGACATCACCTTCGACTCCGAGACCTCGGTGCTCGACACGTACATCTCGTACCTGCGCAAGAAGATCCACCGCGACGACTTCGCCCCCATCACCACCGTCCGGGGCGTCGGCTTCAAACTGGTCGATCCGCGCCCGTCGGCGTGACCCTCTCAACGCGTCTCACGTATCTACTGATCGTCATCACCACCCTCGTCGCGTTACTCGTCGGCGGGTACTCGGTGACCACCGCCACCCACGCGCAGTACGCGACGCTCAACAACGCGATCGACACCGTCGCCACGAGCGGGGCGGGCCATCCGCTCACCGCGCTGAGCGACGCGATCAACATGGTCCAGCAGGACAACCTGAACCTCACCCTCGACGTCATCGACGCCTCGGGCCACGGCACCGTGGTCGCCAACGGGACCGTCGCACTGTCGGGCCGCCCGACCCGCGCCGACGTGCTCGCCTCGCTCGACGGCCTCTCCACCTCGAGCGACCTGCCCGGCTTCGTCTACCGATCCATCGCCATCGGTGGCGGCGACTACCTACTCATCGCCGGTTCGACGAGCGCGATCTCGGCCTCGTCGCACCGCGTCGTCGAACGCACCGTCCTCGTCGGGATCCTCGCGGCTCTGGTCATGGGCATCGTGGCTCGGCTCTTCATGCGCCGCGACCTTCGCACCTTCGCGGCGCTGACCTCGTTCGCGACCCGCGTCGCCAACGGGGCGGTCGACCTGACGCCGCCCGAAGCGTCGGGCAGCACCGACGTGCACGAGTTGCAGCGGGCGCTCACCCGGATGGTCGCCGCCCTTCAGTCGACCATCGAGACCGAGAAGCGC
Source organism: Actinomycetes bacterium (assembly GCA_021807655.1). The sequence goes on from JAKBCT010000064.1 coordinate 4,029, forward strand.
ACGAGCGAGGCGATGCAGCGTTTCATCGGCGACGCCTCGCACGAGCTGCGCACGCCGCTCACGGTGATCAAGGGCTACACCGACCTACTCGCGACGACGCCCAACGACGACGCCCAGCGCGAACGCGCGCTCGCGCGGATGCGCACCGAGACGGTGCGCATGGAGTCACTCGTCGCCGACCTCTTGTTCCTCGCCGAGGTCCGAGAGGTCGGCCGCCACGACCACGTCGAGCTCGACCTCAGTGAGGTCGTCGCGACCGCGACGCGCGACTTCGCTCTCGACCACCCCGAGCGCCCGCTCACCGAGCGCATCGCGCCGTCGATCCGGATCCGCGCGCGCCGCGAGTACGTCGAGCGGCTCCTCGCCAACGCCCTTACTAACGTCGTTCGCCACACGGCGCCCAACGACCCGCTTCGCGTCACCCTCGACGGCCCCGACCCGGTGACCCTGCGCATCGAGGACGGCGGGCCGGGACTGCCCGACGCCTCCTACGGCCAGCGCCTCGAGCAGTTTCGCCGATTCGACCCGTCGCGGTCCCGGGCGTCGGGCGGATCGGGACTGGGCATGAGCATCATGGCCGACGTCACCGACGCCCTCGGTGGCACCCTCACGACCGAGCGCAGCGACCTCGGCGGGCTCGCACTCGTCTTCAGCTTCCCGACGCGCTCGCTCAGCGACGTTCCTGGAGCAGCGCCAGTCGGCTCTTGAACTCCGCCTCGTCGAGCTCGCCCTTGGCGAAGCGGTTCCGCAGGATCTCGATCGCGTCCTCGCTCGCGGGTCCGCGCATCGGCGCGGCGCCGTGGTCGTGATGGTGGTGGCCGTCGCGGAAGTGACGCACCGAGTAGACCGCGCCCATCACGAGCACCGTCCAGAACAGGATCATGAAGATCACCATCACGACCCACCAGCCGGGCCCACCGCCCTGCCCGTACTGCCAACCGTATCCACCCATGGCGACTACCTCCTTGGCCCTAGACAGACTGTAAACCCGCAACGTTCCGGCCTTAGACGTCTCTTATGAGCCGCGTCGATGAGCCAGTACCGTTGGGCCATGACCGAGATTACCTATTCCCTCGTCGCGCTCGACTGCCCCGACCCGCTGCGCCTCGCCCACTTCTACGCCGCGCTCACCGGCTGGGCCGTCGAGCCCCTCGGCGAGATGGAACCCGACCAGGTGCAGTGGATCGAACTCGTGGCCGAGCGCGGGCCGACGATCGCCTTCCAACGGGTGGACGCCTACGTCGCCCCCACCTGGCCCGAGGGGGCGGTGCCCCAGCAACTGCACCTCGACTTCAACGTCGACGACCTCGACGATGGCGAAGCAGTGGTGCTCGGGCTCGGCGCGACGAAGGCGTCCTTTCAGCCCGGTGAGACGTTCCGGGTCTACCTCGACCCGGTCGGCCACCCCTTCTGTCTCGTCCAGCGCCACCAGGGCTAGCGTCGTTCCATGGCTCTTCGAATGCTCGGCACCTCCTGGTGCGGCGACTGCACGCGCGCAAAGGACTTCCTGACGCGCCACGGGATCGACTTTGAGTGGACCGACATCGAGCTCGACGACCGGGCCGCGGCCGAGGTGGAGGGCCTCAACGGCGGACGGCGGGTCGTGCCCACGATCCTCTTCGAGGACGGCACCGTGCTCGTCGAACCGAGCGACGAGCAGCTCGCCCACCAGCTCAACCTCGACTGAACCCGAGCCGCCCGACGGCCCACGCAGATCTGTATAGACTGGTCCTTCGCGTCGTCGGACTTCGGTTCGGCACCGAGGACCTGTGGTGCAGCTCGGAGTGCACGCCGCCCTGTCAAGGCGGAGGTCGCGGGTTCAAATCCCGTCAGGTCCGCTCGACACCTTCGGGTGGCGAGGTTTGGTCGAGTAGCTCAGTTGGTAGAGCGCGCGCCTGAAAAGCGCGAGGTCACCGGATCGACGCCGGTCTCGACCACCACGGTC
>JAKBCT010000065.1 GCA_021807655.1 Actinomycetes bacterium
GATGGGGTCGACCGCGTCTCCGTTGAGGTCTTCTTGCATGGGGGCTGACTCCTCTCCGCGGTCGAACCGCTCTGCGCACCGAATGGAGCAGAAGTAGTAAGTCTGACCGTTGCGCTCGCGTACCGCAACCGGGGCCGTGACGTCGACGTTCATACCGCAGATGGGGTCGCGGGCGCTTTGCGTGTCGCCGTCGCCGCGTTCGCGAGCGAGCACTATCAGCGTGAAGACGACGACCGTCGCGACGACGTTCGCGACGAGCGTGCCCCCCAGCGGGAAGTGTCCGCTCATCGCCGGACTGTGGCGGGTCGTCGGGATCAGGTTCGCGCTTCGAAACAACGCCTCGACGACGAGGCCACCGGCCGACATGACGAACCACAGGAGCCCGAAGAGACGCATCGTCACCGACCCGCCGTAGAAACGTCGGTAGATGAACAACAGCGGCAGGGTTACCAGGTCGGCGAAGATGAAGGCGATCACCCCGCCGAAGGCCACGCCGTGGGTCCAGAGCGCGGCGGCGAGGGGGATGTTCCCAACCGAACAGACGAAGGAGATCACCGCGATGAGCGGTGCGATGAGCGCGTTCTCCACCACCGTGACCCAGCCGTGACCGGTGAGGAAGATGTGCGACCACCAGACCTGTGGGACGTGCACGCTCAGAAAACCGGCGATGACGAAACCGGCGATCAGCTCCTTGCGCAGCATCGTGAAATCGCCGAGGGTGTAGCGAGCGGCGAGCGTGTAGTGCCGGCGCGTCGCGATGCGCTCACGCCACGTCGACGTGGCCGGCTGCGTGGGCGGCGGCGCGTCTTGCAGTACGTGCTCGTACATCGCGGATTGGCTCTGGCGACTGTAGACGAGGCCGGTGAGCAACGCGAGGCCGAGGATCATGACGACCCCGCCGACGATCTGGGCGGCGAGGAACTGCCAGCCGAGAAGGAGATAGAGCACGATGCCGAGTTCGATCACCAGATTGGTGGACGCGATCATGAAGATCAGCGAGTTGGTCCACGACGCGCCGCGGGCGAACAGGGCGCGCGCCATCGCGCTCGCGGCGTAGCTGCACGATGACGAGATGACCCCGAGGAACGAGGCCTTGACGACGTTGCGGGGCGTCGTCTCACCGAGTTGACGACGAAGTCCGTCGCGCGGAAGGAAACTCTGGACCATTCCCGACAGGGTGAATCCGAGAACGAGCGGCCACCACGTCATCCAGATCATGGCGGCGCTCTCGCGTAAACCGACGCCCAGCCAGCGCGCGACTGCGGCGACCGCGGAAGTCATCGAGCGCGCCGCCCGGCGCTCGTCGTTGACGGGCCGCTCGCCAGTGCCCGATAACGGTTGCGCGACGTGGCGTTCACGACGTGGGGGGTGGGCGGCATCGAACCTCTTTCTCGTGTCTAATCCTACGGGGAGCGCCCCGACGACCGTTATGGTTGGCCAATGGACGAAAGCGGCTCAGTAGCGACGTTGCGCGAGTGCGCTGCCGTCGACCCCGTTGGCCACGGCCGATTCGCCGTCGAACTATCGAAGTTCTACACGGTGATGGGCCACCCCAATGGCGGCTATCTCCAGGTCGTTATGGCCAACGGTGCCCTGGCGGCGGCGTCCCAGGACGGATCGTCGCATCTGCACGCAACGGCGGTAACCACGAACTACGTTGGCGCCCCGTCGGTTGGTCCAGCCACTCTCGAGGCGCACGTTCGCAAGGTCGGACGCGGGGTCTCGTTCGTTCACGTCGAACTCATTCAAGACGGCGTGATAACCACCGAATCCCTGGTCACCCTGGGGACGTTGCACGATGGTCCGGCCCGCTACATCGGGGCGGGCGCCCCCGACCTGGCGCCACTGGAGTCGTGCCGGCGATCGACCGGCGGCGACGAAGTCAACATCGCTCGCGTCATCGATCTGCGGATGGATCCGTCCACCGCGGGCTGGACAATGGGCGAGCGTCGAGACGTCGGCGAGGTTCGCGGGTGGCTGCGACTGGACGACGGTTCGTCGGGTTGGGATCCATCGGGGCTGTTGTTCGCGAGCGACGCCCTGCCGCCCGCCACGTTCCCGCTCGGGTCTTCGGGTTGGGTGCCCACACTGCAGTTGACGTCCTACGTCCGGCGTATTCCGGTGGGTGAATGGCTGCGCGCACGCCAGTGGTGTCTGGTGATCGCCGACGGCGTCGTCGACGAACGCTGCGAGATCTTCGACGAACGCGGAGAGCTCGTCGCGTCATCGAGTCAACTGGCGATGGTGCGATTTCCAGTCCACTCGTGACGAGCGAAGCCCCCGGCGAATGGCTCGACGTCGCGCCCGGGGTGCGCGTCCCGCTCGCGGTCATCGCCGTGCGGGCCGAGACGTCGGGTGGACCCGGGGGCCAGCACGCCAATCGGGCTCGGACGAAGATCGTGGTCACCCTGCACGTCCAGCGGGTCACGACCCTCGATCCCGAGGCGCTCGAGCGCGTGGTCAACGTACTCGGGCCGGTCGTACGGTCGTCGGCGAGCCGCTTCCGCTCTCAGGCCCAGAACCGTGAAGCGGCGCTTGAGCAACTCCGGCGGCGACTGGCGTCGGCGTTGAGCGAACCAGAGGTCCGTCGTCCCACCCGCGCGACCAAGGCGTCGCGGGTTCGACGAATCGAGGAGAAGCGGGCGCGAGGGCGTCAGAAGCAGAGCCGGCGTATCGCCGACGACGATTGACTACCGGGCGCGGGCGAGGTGGCGGCTGATCAAGTCGAGCGCCGCAGTCACCGGCCCGTTCATCGACTCGTCGAGGTTTTCGTGGGGGCCGCGCAACGGCGTGAGCGAGGCGTAGCCGGCGGCGAGCAGCGCGCCGTCGTCGTCGGACGACTCGTCACTCACGTCGCCGAGTTGCGGGGACGCGGCGCCGAATCGCAGCGGCAGTTCGCCCTCGTCGCCGAGCGGCTCGCCGCCGGCGCGCGGTCCCGCGGCGCTGACCACGCCCGCGGTCGAAATGTGACCGCGCCGTACGCCTCGTAACTGGGCCGCGGGCAGATTTGGGACGTTGAGGTTAAAGACCGTGCTCGACGGTGCTCGCAAGAGTTCGTCGACGACCTCGAGGGCCACCGCGGCGGCGGTTTCGTAGTGGACGGTCTCACCCCACTGCACCGAAATCGCCAGTCCCGACATGCCCAGTTGCGCCGCGGTGAGTATCGCCCCCACGGTGCCCGAGTGCAGCACGCTGCGCCCCACGTTGGCGCCGGCGTTGATCCCCGAGAGGACGAGGTCGGGTTCGATACCAAAACTGCCAATTGACCCGAGCAGCGCGCACAACGCGGGCGGCGCGTCCAGCGCGAAGGTCGGAATCGACTCGGCGCCAGCGATGGTGTGCCGACTGTAGGCAACCGAGGGGTGTTCGAAGACGTCGCCCACGGCGGCGGACATGCCGGAGTGGTTCGTTCGCGGCGCAACAATGACCGCCTCGCGCACGTCGCCGTCGGGGCCGTCCTCGATCCAGCGGGCCACCGCGCGGGCGAGTACCGCGATGCCGGGCGCTCCCACGCCGTCGTCGTTCGTGATGAGAATTCGCATACGTCGTACCCTAACTGTCGTAAGTTACGTACCGAGGAAGAGAGGAATCGACCGATGCTGCCCTCTGGTGAACAGATCGCGATCGCCCACGGCGACCAGCGCGCCGTCATCACTGAAGTCGGAGCGACCCTTCGCACCTACGTCCAGGGCGGGGTGGCTGTGGTCGAAGGGTACGCGGGCGACGAGGTCCCCGTCGGGGCGCACGGCCAGGTCCTGTACCCGTGGCCGAATCGACTGAGCGCCGAGCCGTGGGGATTCTCGGAGCGGACGGGCCGGCCTACCGTCGACATTGTCGAACAGGTGGCGGCGATTCACGGACTCGTACGGTGGCGCCCGTTCCGGGTGGAGTCGGTGAACCAGAATCGTTGCGCCCTGTCGTTGCTACTCCACCCAACCCCGTCGTATCCCTTCGCATCGTCGATTGAGGTCGCGTACCACCTCGGTTCGATGGGCCTGACGGTGACGACGACCGTCAAGAACCTTGACGAGGTGGCGATCCCCTTCGGATTGGGGTTCCACCCCTACCTCGCCGTGACCACGCCAACCATCGAGGGTTCGACGTTGACGGTGCCGGCCCGAGCCTTCGTCGCGGTGAACGGACGCCAGCTACCGACCGGCGAGATCCTGCCCGTATCGAACCACGCGCTCGATTTCACGCTGCCCAAGTCACTGAACGGCCACGAGCTCGACGTCACCTACACCGAGCTGACCCGTGACGACTTCGGCATGGCGACCGTAACGGTGACCGACAAGGATGATGGCCGCGTCGAGTTGAGCATGGATCGGAACTTTCCCTACGTGCAGATCTACACGGGGGACCATCTCGGACACGGGCGTCGGCGCACGTCGGTTGCCGTCGAGCCAATGACGTGTCCACCCGACGCGCTGCGCAGTGGCAAGGACCTCGTCGTGCTCCAGCCCGGTCAACACTGGGCCGGATCGTGGAGAATGCGTCGCCTGTCGTGAGCGGGCGAGTCGTCGTGGTCACCGGCTCGTCGCGCGGAATCGGTGCGGCGACGGCGTTGCGATTCGCCGCCCGCGGCGACCACGTGGTGTTCAACTCGGCATCGAGTGTCGAGGCCGGTGAACGCCTCGCCGCCGAAACCCCGAACTCGATCTACGTGCGCGCCTCGGTCGCCGTGTCCGGCGACCCCGAACGACTCGTCGCCGAAGTCCTCGAGCGATTCGGCCGGATCGACGTGCTCGTCAACAACGCCGGAACGACGAAGGTCATCGATCATCGAGACCTGGCGGGCGCGTCGCTGGACGTGTGGCGACAGATCTTCGAAGTGAACGTTTTCGGGACGTGGGCGATGTCGGTCGCCGCGATGGACGCGCTGCGCGCCACGAACGGGTCAATCGTGAACGTGAGTTCTATCGCCGGCATCCGGCAGACCGGATCGTCGATTCCCTACGCGGCCTCCAAGGCCGCGCTTAACCACCTCACCGCGCTGCTCGCTAAAGTCGTCGGTCCCGAGGTGCGAGTCAACGCCGTCGCGCCGGGTCTCGTCGACACTGAGTGGACTGCCCAGTGGGACGCGATTCGTCGTCACGTCCAGACGGCGGCACCGCTTCGTCGCAGCGCCACCCCCGAGGACGTGGCGTGCGCGATCGAGGCGTTGGTTGACAACGTCTACGTAACCGGACAGATTCTCGCGGTCGACGGTGGGCTCACGCTGGTGCAGTGACCGGTCTCGTCGGTGGCACGGCGGCTCGAAGCAAGGCGTTTACTCCACGGGTAGCGTGACGTAGTACGAATCGTTGCCACCGTGTTCGTTGGGTGACCCCGAGTGACTCCAGGGCCCACCGCGGAAGCAGATCGAGGGCGCTTTCGACGAGCAGTCGGTACGCGAAGCGCTGGACGAGCCCCCCGCCGACCCCGGCGATGAGGAAGTCGCGTGCCTCGACCCCGTCGGCGCAGAGGCGCAGTTCCGGACGGAAGGCGCGCAGTTGGCGCCGCAGTTCGGCGACCGTCGTCGGTGGTGACTCGCCACCGAGGTCACTGGCCACTTTGACCATCTCGGACACGTAGCGGTCGGCCTCGAGGTCAGAGAGTGGGTGAGGGCCGAAGCGGCGGTAGGACTCGAGGAAGATCGTGGTGCCCGCGACGTGCACCCACGAGAGCAAGTGTGGGTCGCTCGCCTCGTAGTTCACGCCGTCGTCAGCGACTCCGCGCACCGCGAGGTGGATCGCCTTCACCCGCTCGATCGACGCGTAGGCGGCGGCCCGGGTCCCGTAGGTGGTGTCGCCGATGAAGTTCGCCGTCTGGAGCACTCGTCCGAGGGTGTCTTCGCGGTACCGGGAGTGTTGGGCGACGCCCGCCATCGAGTAGGGGTGGAGCATCTCGAGGAACAGTGAGCCGATGCCCCCGATGAGCATGGCGGCGAGGTCCCCATGGACGAGTCGGG
>JAKBCT010000066.1 GCA_021807655.1 Actinomycetes bacterium
GACGTGGCGGGCCAAGTCGATCATGGCTTGGGCCTTCGTGCGTGACAGGCCGGCCGAACGCAAATCGTCAAGGTCCGTAGTCAGTAACGTCGCCACGTCGGGCTGACCGCCGCATACGGCGAGCACGCGAGTGTGGATGGTGCTGGCTGCGGCGGTGGCGAGCAGTTGGAAGGTGATGGACTGGACCAGGTTGGCGAAGCGGTCGCGCACCGGTACGTGACGCGCCCGGGGAGGCGGACCAACGTCGAGGACGAGTTGACGAAACGCCCGATCTCGCCGCACGATGAGTTCGGCGATCGCGCAGGAATCGAGCCGCTGGCGAGTCATGACGGAATGTAAACGCCACCGGGGGCGTTCGCGGTGCGAACCACGTCGAGCAGCAGCGCGTGGATGGCGCGAACGGGAGCCGCGGGAAAGCCAAATCGTCGACTCACCAGGCTGACGCGCCGACGGGCAATGTCGTCGATGTGCACGGCCACAAAACTGGCACGCAGGTGTTTGGAGAGCATGGTGGCGGGCAGGATCGAAGGACCGTAGCCGTCGAAGGTCAGTGACGCAATCGTACGAAGCCCGTCGAGTTCGACGAGGGGTCGAAGCGTCACGCCCTGGGCAGTGGCCGCGTCGTCGATTTCGCGCCGAAGCGGGGTACCGGCCAGGGGCAGCAGCAGTTCGTGCTTGGCCAAGGTGGCAAAGGTCACACTCCGTCGACGCGCCAGTGGGTGGTCGCGAGCGACGATCAGGACGAGATCCTCGCTAAAGAGATCACTGTCGAGCAGTTCTGGCGCGAGCACCGGCCACGCGAGCACCGCGAGATCAAGCTGACCGTTGACAACTCGCGGCTCAAGTGCCGAATTGGTGCCTTCGCTAATCCGTAGCGCGATGTGCGCGAATGACGAGCGCTGCGCCTCGATCAAGAGCGGGACGATCCAGCGACCAGCGGTCCCGATCATGCCGAGGTTGACGTCACCGCGGATGTCGGACTTGAGCTCCGAGACGTCGGCGGCGATGGCGTTGAGCTCCGACAGAATCCGGCGAGCGCGATGCAGAACGATGGTGCCGGATTCGGTGATGTAACCGGTCGCGCGATCGACCAACTCGGAACCCAATTCGGTCTCGAGGCGAGCAATTCGGTTCGAGATATTGGACTGCACGGTTCCCAGGGCGTCGGCGGCGCCCGAAAAGGTACCGTGATCGGCAATGCCGACGAGGGCCTCGAGTTGGCGAATTTCCACGTATCGATTATAGAGATGATAGGTATCGGCAATATCGTGTTGATGAATACGCCGGGACGCGGCATACTGGTCTCAGCCTGCTTACAACGAATCCCCCCTCGAAGTAGGCGAGGTTTTGCAAAAGGACCAACCACCCCCCCGGTTGGTCCTTTTGCCTTTTTGGGTGTTGTTAGCGTTGGGTTATGACGAGTCGACGCAGTGCGCGCACGTGGCTCGCGGTCGCGGGCGTTCGATTCGGAAACTGGGCGTCGCGCCGTGCCGGTCGGGGAGCGGGGACCGTCGTTGGTGGCTCGATTGGACTGGCCATTGACCGTAATCTTCTCGGCACGTTAGCGCGGGGACGCACGGTGATCGTGGTCAGTGGGACCAACGGCAAGACGACGACAAGCGCATTCGTAGCGGCGGGCTGGGGTGCGCCGGTGGCCACCAATGAGACTGGCTCCAACATGCCGGCCGGTCACGTGGCGGCGCTCGTGCGCAGCTCGGCTGTGCGCGCGGTCTTGGAATGCGACGAAGCGTGGCTGGGTGCGGTGCTCGATGCGGTGAAGCCGGCGATCGTTGTCTTACTGAACCTGTCGCGAGACCAACTGGACCGTTCGAGCGAAGTTCGCCAATTGGCCGAGCGGTGGCGTCGCGCCCTCGAGCACACGTCACCCACGACCGCGTTGATTGCCAATGCCCTCGATCCGCTCGTGGTATACGCGGCATCGGCGGCGAGGCGGGTTGTGTGGTGCGCGGCGCCGGTCGCGTGGACGGGCGATACTGAGTCCTGCCCGCGGTGCACGGCGGCGGTCCAACACGACGCCAGTGGTTGGTGGTGCGAGTGCGGATTCCGCCAGCCCGTGGCCACCTCGTACCTGGCCGACGCCGACGTGGTGATCAACGCCGAGCGGTGCCCCCTCGAGCTCGCGTTACCGGGCTCGTTCAATCGGGGCAACGCTCTGTTGGCGCTGAGCGCTCTGGAGGCGATTGGCGTCGCGCCCAGCGAGGCCGCCGGCCGGCTCGCTAGGGTGCACGACGTGGCTGGCCGTTACGCCACGCGCAGGCTCGGTGAGCAGGTCGTACGGCTACTACTGGCCAAAAATCCAGCGGGCTTTGGCGCAACCCTGGCTGACCTGGCCGGTGCGGGGGCGCTGTGGATTGCGATCAATGATCACGTGGCGGACGGCCACGACCCGTCGTGGCTCTACGACGTGCCCTTCGAGGCGTTGCGGGGACGAACGGTCTGGTGCCTCGGGACGAGACGACTGGATCTGGCCACGCGGCTTTGGTACGCGCGCGTCGAGGCGGCGGTAGTCGACGATGGACTGCCCCCTGTCCAGGGAGGCGTGATTGACGTGATCGCCAACTACACGGCCTTCCGTGAACTACTCGAGGCGTCCGAACCGTGTTGACCATCGCGCAGGTGTACCCCGAACTGCTCGGCACCTACGGCGACGGGGGCAACGGGCTGGTATTAGCCGAACGCGCCCGTCGCCGCGATGTCGAGGTACGTCTGGTGACCTCGAGATTCGGCGAGCCACTCGTGGACGCGGACCTCTATCTACTTGGGGGCGGCGAGGACGGTCCACAGCGCCTGGCGGTGTCATTGTTGCGCGAGGCGTCGTTTCGGTCCCGCATCGACGATGGCGCCACGGTCTTCGCCGTCTGTGCGGGACTGCAACTGCTCGGCACGTCCTTCAGTGTCGAGGGCGACGACGAGTTCGCGGGGTTAGGGGTCGTAGATGCCGTAACGCGTCGGGGTGCGCGACGGGCCGTCGGCGACTTCGTGACGGTGGTCGGTGACACGATCATGGTTGGCTTCGAGAATCACGGCGGCATGACGAAGCGGGGCGACGGTGTCGCCCCGCTTGGCGCCGTGCAACGTGGTCGCGGCAACGGGGACGGGCACGACGGCTTCCGAGCGAGCCGCGTCTGGGCGACGTACGCGCACGGGCCAGTGTTGGCGCTCAATCCCTGGCTCGCCGATGCACTGCTGTGTGAACTCCTGGGCTGGGAGTCGGTCGAGCCGTTGGCGTCGGTTGCCGATCGACTGTACAACGAGCGGCTGCGCGTGCTCACCCGTCGAGGGAATCGTTCACCCCATAGGCCAGGTCCTGGCTGACGTCGCGTCCGAGTTGAATCACCGCGTCCTCAATTCGAGCACCGAAACGTCGGATGGACTCGTCGTCGGGGCATCGAATGCCTTCGCCGAAGGCGACGATGACGTGGTGGCGTCGCCGACTGGGCCCATTGACGAAACGTGGAGCCTTGGCGTATTTCGGGCCCCGCAGATATCCCGCGTCGTGAACGTACGTCGGCACCACGACCGCACCGGCGCGCTCGGCGAGGTACGCAGCACCACCCTTGAAATGTTGCAAGCGTCCGTCCGGCGTACGCCCACCCTCGGGGTAGATGAGCAGATTCCACCGGTCCTCGACGAGCGCGAGGGCCACCTGCGCGCTACGTCGATTGACGCGGAGTCGGTCGATGGGAATGGCGTTGAAGACCAAAACGGTTCGAAACGCGGTGCGGCGATCCATGAAGAAGCTGTCCATCGCGGCGGCTACCACCGTGCGGCGTCGAAGGTGGGCTGGCAGCGCACTGAGGATGAGCGGCGTGTCGAGGTTGCTCGCGTGGTTAGCCGTGAAGATGTACGGTCCCGAGCCGCGGAGGTGTTCGAGCCCGCGAACCTCCAGGGACGACATGTACCTCATGTAGGGCCCGAGAAATGAACGATGGAGGAGGTCTCGCGCGACTCGCGTGCTGTAACGGCGTCCCCACGCGGTTGGGTAGTCGAGTCCAAGGCGGGTCATGAGTTACCGGCGGCGCGAACGCTGCTTTGGGGTGTAGCGCTTCGACGGTGACGGTTGGGTTCGCGCGGCTGGTTCTGACTTCTGCGCTTTGGTTCGGCCGCTCGACCTTGCGGCCTTACGCTCTTGGGCCATCGCCCGGGCTCGCTTGGACGAGCCGGAGAACGATGGGTCGCCGTACTTTTGAAGTCGAAAGGCGCGAACGATGAGCCAGCCGCCGATCAGCAGGAAGGGCAGCCCGGCGGTTCCGAGCGCGAGACCCAGGAGCAAGGCGCTCGCCGCAACCCCAGCTCGCTTGCGCCGGTATGAGAAAAAGGCCACCGCGGCGCCGAGGAGAAGGATCTCAAGAAATTGGGGCAGCCAGTCCGACGGGTGGGTGAGGCGAGTGTTCTGGCAAATCGCGTGGACCAAGTGGTAGGTCGTCGGACACGTCTTGGCGGCAGTCAGCTTCGCCGTACTCGTGACAACGGTGTTTTTGAACAAGTGCGGAGCAATGATCGCGGCCAGGGCGACGGCGACGACACCGCCGATGTAGCCAATCTTCTGTTCCAACCGGTCGAGCCCAAGGATCACGCTGCGCGGTACCGCCGATGGGCGGCGCGACCGCTTCGTCGGTCTTGGTGGTATCAAGTCAGGGTCGGACACAGGTGCAGGATACAGCGTACGGAAATCGTGGGACGTGGACCAAAGTGTGAAGCAGTAGCATGGATCGTCCGGGCGCTTAGCTCAGTTGGTTAGAGCGCAGCCTTCACACGGCTGAGGTCACAGGTTCGAGTCCTGTAGCGCCCACTCCCAATCGACGGTTTGATGGTTGGTAACCCTGATCGTCGCCGCCCGCAAGGTCGGCTAGCGAGGAAGTCACAGCGGCCCGATACCATCGCGGTCAATGAAGCCGTCCAGACTCCTTCTTCGACTGACGAGCGGGGCGGTTACGAATGTTGACTTCTCAGATGCGCAACTACTGCTCGAGGCGCTTGGCTTTGAAGAAGTGAGAGTAACTGGCAGCCATCACCTGTACGCGCGACTCGATATTCCCGAACAGTTGAACCTGCAAGATCGGCGAGGTCAGGCGAAGCCCTATCAACTTCGCCAACTCATTTCTCTGGTGAAGCGGTATGATTTGACAATCGAGGAGACCGAGTGATGCTTCCCGTCTATCCGATTAACGTGTTCTGGAGCAGCGAAGATGAAGCGTGGGTGGCCGACGTCCCCGACCTGCCGTATTGCTCGGCGCTAGGCGACACACCGCACGACGCCGTGGCCGAAGTCGAGGTTGCAATTGCTGCGTGGCTTGAGGCTGCATCGTCGAGTGGTCGATCGATACCGCCGCCGTCGTCGCGGATGGCCAGGGCGTGAGGGCACGCTGAGCGATTGATCACTTTCGGGTCGGTCGGATTGCTTCAACTGAGTGTGACACGTGGATTCTTGAATCGGTAGTTGCCCGAACTCGGTTCTTATTTTGTGACCCAAGGTCCACTGGTTGCCATCATCTGAACGTTCCTCTCGCTGAACGGGACTCTTCAATGTCTGACGGTACTTTGACCGTCTTCGACGCGTACGGCCGCTTCCCGTGCCAGTACTCAACGACTCCGGTCCCTGTCCCACAGCGTTTGGCCAGACGAGCACGCCGGCGGCGTCGTCAGACTTACGCTGTGGCGATTGAGGCGGCGACGCTGGCGGACGTCGGCATTGCGTCGATCTCGTCACGGATGGCGCGGGCGCGTATTCCGTAAGACGTGTCGGAAAGGATCGACCGCAACTCCTCCACCAGTCGGTTGGGGGTGACCATGTCCGGCGTCAGCATTCGGGCAACTCCCGTGGAGGTGCACGCGCTCGCATTTTCGTGCTGGTCCGCACCCTGGGGA
>JAKBCT010000067.1 GCA_021807655.1 Actinomycetes bacterium
GTCCCCGACATGCCGACCGGGTGGCCGAGCGCGATCGCGCCGCCGTTGACGTTGACCTTGGACTCGTCGAGGCCGAGGTCGTCCGATGAGGCGAGCCCGACGGCGGCGAACGCCTCGTTGATCTCGTAGAGGTCCATACCCTTCGGGTCAAGACCGGCGCGAGCGGCGGCCTTGGCGATGGCGTTTGACGGCTGGGACAGCAGTGACGGATCGGGCCCGGCGACCTGGCCGTAGCTCACGAGCTCGCCGATCGGGGTGAGCCCGAGCTGGGCGGCGCGCTCGGCCGACATCACGAGTACCGCGGCCGCGCCGTCGGAGATCTGTGACGCATTGCCGGCGGTGATGGTGCCGTCCTTCTCGAAGGCGCCGCGCAGCTTGCCGAGGGACTCCGCGGTCGTTTCGGCGCGCACGCCCTCGTCGGTGTCGACGATGCGCGGATCGCCCTTGCGCTGGGGAACGGCCACGGGCACGATCTCCTCGGCGAAGCGACCGGCCGCGATGGCCGCCGCCGCCAGTTGGTGACTGCGGGCGGAGAACTCGTCCTGGCGAGCCCGCGTGATGCGCCCGGCGTTGTAGCGCTCGGTGGCGAGTCCCATCGCGCACTCGTCGAAGGCGCAGGTCAGTCCGTCGAACATCATGGAGTCGACGACGGCCTGGTCGCCGATGCGGTACCCGGCGCGCGCGCCCGGTAGCAGGTACGGCGCGTTGGTCATGGACTCCATGCCGCCGGCGATGATGATGTCGGCCTCACCGGCGCGGATCATCAGGTCGGCGAGGTAGATCGTCTGGAGACCCGACAGGCAGACCTTGTTGATGGTCGTGGCGTGGACGGTCATCGGCACGCCGCCCTTGGTCGCGGCCTGGCGGGCGGTGATCTGACCCTGGCCGGCCTGGATGACCTGTCCCATCAGCACGGCGTCGATGGTCGAGGGGTCTACGCCCGTGCGTTCGAGCACCCCCTTGATCGCGGCGCCGCCGAGGTCTTGGGCGCTCAGGGTGGCGAAGCCGCCGGCGAGTTTGCCGATGGCGGTGCGCGCACCGGCGACGATAACGCTACGGGACATGGGGTCCTCCTCATTGAAACGGTGACTAGTGGTCACGATACTCGCGGCGGTGACCCCGTTCCGACGGCGCTCGTGGGCTGAGACTCGAAGGGGAGTATCGCCTCGACGACGGTGCCAACCCCGGCCGTCGACTGCACGCTGAGTGAGCCCCCGAGGAGTCGGGCGCGCTCGCGCATGCCAACGATGCCGAGCGACGGGGACTCGCCGTCGGAGCGGATGGCCCGGCGCTGGTCGAAGCCGGTCCCGTCGTCGACAATCGTCACGTGCAGCGCCGCCTCTTGGAACTCGACGTTCACGCGCAGGTGGTGGGCGTTGGCGTGGTGCTGGGCGTTGCGCAGAGATTCCTGGACGATCCGAAAGGCGCCGAGTTCGACGTCCGACGACAGGCGCGTCGGCGAGCCCTGCACGCTGAGGTGGGTCGACTCGGCGCCCTCGTCGTCGATGTCCGCGACCAGGCTCGAGAGCGCCGCCACGAGTCCCAACTGGTCCAGGGCCGGCGGGCGCAGGTCGCGCGCGAGCGAGCGGAGCCGCGCCGCGGCGTCGAGCGCCTGGTTACGGGTCTCGGCGAGCCCGGTCGCCACGATCTCGGGGACGCCCCCGGTGTTGCCGAGGGTCTCGAGTCGCCGCGCGAGGTGCAAGAACAGCTGGAGCGGTTCGTCGTGCAGTTCTCGGGCGAGGCGACGGCGCTGGTCCTCTTCGACCTGGATCACCTGCTGGGCGAACTGGCGCGCCCGGCGTTCCTCGTTGCGCTCTTCGGTGATGTCCTCGAAGGTGACCTGACGTCGGGTTGCGGTGCTGTCCAGGGGCAGCGTCACGACGTCGAGCCGGTAGTCGTGACTGTCGGCGAGTGACAGGACGCGTCCCGACATCGCGCCGATGTCGAAGTCGTCGTCGAGGACCGCGGCGATGGCGCGTCCCACGACGGCTGCGCCGAACAGCGTCGCGGCGGCCGGGTTGGCGTCGGTGACGACACCGCGTTCGTCGATCACGACGATCGGCGAACGGTTCGATTCGAAGAGCCGACGGTACCCCGCCTCGATCGCGAGTGTGCGCGCGGCGGCTTCGTCGATCCGTTTCTGGGTGAGCCGCTCGGACTCGATCCGACGACCGAAGATGATCGCGACGAGGATAATGATCCCGAAGTTCAAGAGGTCGTCGCCGGTGTGGCCCTCGTCGTGGGGCAACATGAGGTCGGGCAGCCAGAGGATGAGCGTCCAGAGCGTGGTGGCGGCCGAACCCGCGAGTCCGTAGCGCAACGCCGCGTAGCCGATGGGGATGACGAGCACGGCGACGGGAACGCCCGTCGGGAGCGCCTGGTTGACCAGCGCGGGGTGCAGGTCCACGAAGTAGTGCACGCCGACGATGCCGAGCACGGTGATCTGGATGATCCAGAACGGGAGGTCGGTGATCGGCGGTCGAACGATCCGTTGGACGATCGACCGGTGCGTCAGGTCGGCGTCAGTCGAGGGGGTCATTGTTCGGTGCGTTGACGAGTCGATGACTGATGGCGTGGGTGACCGCTTCGGTGCGAGACGTGACGCCGAGTTTGCCCAGGATGTTCGACACGTACCCCTCGACGGTTCGGATCCCCAGTTCCAATTCGGCGGCGATCTGCTTGTTCGAGCGACCTTGAGCGAGTAGTTCCAAGACGGCGGTCTCGCGCGGGGTGAGCGTGCCCACGGTCGGCGCGACGGCGTCACGTCGGCGAACCAGTCGCTTCGAGACCTGACGGTCGAGAACGAAGACGCCGTCGTAGACGGCGCGCACCGCGTCGATGAGCTCCTTGGTGCTCGCGGTCTTCAAGAGGTAGCCGCCGACGCCGACCTCGAGGGCCTCGGCGACGTAGGCGTACTCGTCGTAGGCCGAGAGGATCAAGATCCGCACCGCCGGTCGCGTCGCGAGGATCGTGCGCGAGAGCTCGAGCCCGCTCATCGACGGCAGGTTGACGTCGACCAGGGCGACGTCGGGCGACAAGACCGCCAGCTGCTCGAGCGCCTCTTCGCCGGACCCCGCCGTGGCGATGACCTCGATGGCGGGGTCCTGCTCGAGCAGCTGACGGGTCCCCTCGCGCACGAGGGCGTGATCGTCGACGATCAGCACCCGGATCGGATTGGACGACGTCGGACCCGTCGCGTCCGGGGCGTCCTGCGCACCCGGTGGATCGATCACGTCACTCATGGTCCCCCTTCAACGATGACCGAGATCGTGCATCGGACTCTCTAAATGTGCCACAGTACGCACCGTGTTGCGTACCGTGCTTCTTGGTACTTCCGTAGCGCCGAGACACCCTCTCCGATGCCCCATCCACGGTGACGCCCGATGGTAATCCCGTTGATCAGGAATAGTAGCCCTAATTAATTTGAGAACTCAAGGTAAAGTCCTGCACTTGACAACGGGTATGCCTGAGTGATAGTACCTAAGTAAATAAGTAGTAATACGGTACTACTTAAGTAGTTCACTACTCCAGAGGCAGAGGGGGAAGCATGGCAGTACAGACCGATGTGACGACGGAGGGCCACCGCGACGTGGCCGCCGGCGCTCACCTGATCGACCCGATTGCGGTGGCGATACGCACCCGTCGCCCCGAGGCTCCCCCGAGCGAGCGCTTCAGCGCGACCGACCCGTCGCCGGGTCTCGACATCGCACGTCACCCGCTGGTGGCCAAGATCCTGCACGACCGCAAGTTCCAGTTCCTCATGATCCTGCCCAACCAGATCATCTTCTGGCTCGTCATCGGAATCGGACTCCTCGGCACGGTCGTGCCGGGACTCAACTTCGCGACGGCGATCACGTGGTACCTGTGGTTCGCGTTGGTCTTCGTGATGATGGTCGTCGTGGGGCGCGCGTGGTGTGCGATGTGCCCCTTCGGCGGATTCGGTGAGTGGGTCCAGCGCCACGCGTTCTGGAAGCGCAAGAACAGCAGCATCGGCCTCGGCCTCAAGATGCCCGAGCGGGTGGCCCAGTACGGCTTCTTGCTCTCGGTCGGCGCCTTCTTGTTGCTCACCTGGATCGAGGAGTTCTTCAACATCGCCGGACCCGGCAACCCGGCCTCCACCAGTTTCATGGTGCTCGGCATCGTCGGTAGCGCGCTGTTGTTCTTCCTCGTCTTCGAGCGACGTACCTTCTGTCGCTACGTGTGTCCCCTGACCGCGCTGATCGGCACGGTCGGCACCATGGGTTCGGTCGCCGGATTCCGTACACGCGACCGCGAGGTCTGCGAGTCCTGTGAGACCAAGGACTGCATGCGCGGCGACGCCGACGGCTACGGCTGCCCCTGGTACACCTGGCCCGGCAGCTCGGACTCGAACTCGGCCTGCGGCCTGTGCACCGAGTGCTACAAGGCCTGCCCGAGTGACAACGTCGGTCTCTTCGTCCAAAAGCCGCTGACCTCGGTCGTCGCGCCGTCGCGCCGTCGCGCCGACGTCGCCTGGTCGATCGCGCTGCTCTTCGGTCTGGTCGTCTACCAGCAGCTGAACGCGCTGACGGTCTTCGCCAACTTCGACACCTGGTTGAACGCGCACACGCTCTTCCCGCACTACCCCGACCCGATCAGCTACCTCGGCATCATCGTCGCGGTCGCGCTCGTCATGGCCGGTTTCGCGTGGGTCTTCAAGCAGAGCTTCGCCCGGGCCGACTACACGCCCGCGGTGAGTGGACGCACGTTCGTCGACCGCACGAGCACCTTCCGGTCCTACTTCTTGCCGTTGATGTACGGCATCATCCCGGTCGTCGGTGCCGACTACTTCGCCCGTCAGCTGCCCAAGTTCTTCCAGCACCTGCCGCGCGTGCCGGTCGCGATCGGGCACCTGTTCGGCTTCGGTTCGACTCAGTCCTCGCTCTACAACGCGTCGCTCATCTCGTCCAACGCCGGCATCATCGCCGTGCAGGTCGGGGTGATGGCCGCCGGCACGCTCGCCGCGATGTGGACGAGCTGGCGCATCGCGGGGCGCGACCTCGCACCCGTCGGCGGCAACAAGCGCGTCGTCCAGATCAGCGCGGCGAGTTTCGCGTTGGCCCTGGGCGTCGTCACCGCCGTGCTGTACATCCTCATGAACGCCGCGGACTAGGGAGAGACGATGACCGCCACCATTTCCACCACCGAGACGCTCGCCGAGCGCCACGTCACCGTCTTCGTCGACCGCTGCGCGGGCTGTCAGGAGTGCGTCATCCGCTGTCCCGCCGGCGCGCTCTCGATGGAGCCCGTCACCTGGACCGCGATCGCCAACGACGCCGCGTGCGTGGGCTGTCGCCAGTGCGTGCGCACGTGCCCCTTCTCGGCGATTACCGTCGAGGGCCCGCTCGCCGTCTCGGAGCGTTACGACCCGCCGATCCACCAGCCGGTCGAGCTTCGCGGCAACGTCGAAGAGACCCGTCGGGGCTACGACACCTGGGAGGAGGCGATCGCCGAGGCGAATCGCTGCCTCGCGTGTCCCGACCCGACCTGCACGCGCGGTTGCCCCGCGCACAACGACATCCCCCAGTTCGTGGCCGCCGTGCGCGACCACGACCTGGAGCGGGCCCACGCCATCCTGCGCCGCACGACGGTGATCCCCGACATCTGCTCGCGGGTGTGTAACCAGGCCGCCCAGTGCGAGGGCGCCTGCACGTGGTCGCTCGCCGGCGGCGTGCCCGTCGCGATCGGACGCCTCGAGCGGTTCATCGCCGACCACGCCGCGGTACCGGCACCGGCGGTCACGGCCGCCGCGACCACCGGCGAGCCCCTCTCGGTGGGCATCATCGGGTCGGGTCCCGCGGGCATCGGTGCCGCGTGGGACCTCGTCGAGTCCGGCGCGTCGGTGAC
>JAKBCT010000068.1 GCA_021807655.1 Actinomycetes bacterium
GATACCGCCTTTTCGGCCGTGGCGCCGTTCCTCGGTGACGTCGACGTGCTGCTACTGATGACCGTGTTCCCGGGATTCGGTGGTCAGCGATTCATCACCGACGTCATGAGCAAGGTCCGCGAGGCGCGAGCCGAGCTCACGAGACAGGCGTTGCCCGTGGACCTCGAAGTTGACGGGGGAATCGATGAAGACACCGCTGGCGTCGCGGTGCGAGCCGGCGCCAACGTCCTGGTGGCGGGTTCAGCAATCTTTGCGCGCGCCGATCCGTTGCTCGCGGCGCGAACGCTGCGACGACTGGCCAGTGACGCATGACCGACGTCGAGGAGTTGATGCGTCGAGCGATCGAGGAGAGTGAGCAGGCCCGCTTTCATGCGCCACCCAACCCGTGGGTTGGCGCGTTGGTAGTGGACCAACACGGTGCGGTCGTGGCCGCTGGCCATACCCAAGTCCCCGGCGACGCGCACGCGGAAGTCGTCGCCCTGCGCCGGGCCGGCGAACGTGCCCGCGGTGCCACGCTGATCGTAACGCTCGAGCCCTGCAACCACCACGGGCGCACCGGTCCGTGCACCGACGCGATCGTCGCCGCCGGCGTAGCCCGCGTGGTCGTTGGCGTGCTCGACCCCGATCACCGGGTGTCGGGAGCTGGCGTTGGCGCGCTGCGCGCAGCGGGCGTCGACGTTGCGGTGGGTGTCGAGGCGTCAGCCGTCAGTGAGCGCTTGGCCCCGTACCTGTGGCATCGGGCGACCGGTCGACCCTTCGTGGTGCTGAAGGTGGCCGCCACCCTGGACGGGGCCGTCGCGATGAGCGACGGTTCGAGCCAGTGGATCACCGGTGAAGCGGCGCGTCGTGACGCGCACGTGCTGCGAGCGCGCAGTCAGGCGATCATCGTGGGGGCCGGCACCGTACGACGTGACGACCCGCGCCTGACCGCCAGACTCGGTGACGTGGTCCTCGAACCGCTGCGCGTGGTGCTGGGGGTCGCGCCACCGTCGGCCCACGTTCGCCCGTGCTGGGAGCGATCGGGGGATCTGGGCGCCGTGCTGGACGAACTCGGCGCGGCCGGCGTGCTCCAAGTGCTCGTCGAGGGCGGGCCGTCGACCGCGAGTGCCTTCGTCGAGGCTGGACTCGTGAACCGGATCGTCTGGTACGTCGCGCCAGCGCTCGCGGGTTCGGTGGGGACGCGCGGTGCCCTCAGCGAGCTGGGAACGGCCACGATTGGCGCGCTGCGGCGCGGTCGATTGGTAGAGGTTCGGGCCGTCGGCGAAGATGTTCGAATCGAAGTGGAGGTCTGATGGCACTGTCAACGATCGAGGAGGCGGTGCAAGAGTTGCGCCGTGGTGGCATGGTCGTCGTCGTCGACGACGAAGACCGAGAGAACGAAGGTGACCTCATCATGGCGGCCGAGGACGTCACCGCCGAGTCGATGGCGTTTTTTCTCGAGCACACGTCGGGCGTCTTCTGCGTGCCACTCGAGTCGACGAGGGCCGACGAGCTCGATCTACCACTGATGGTCATCGCCAATACCGAGGCGCAGCGAACGGCCTTCACCGTGACCGTTGACTATCGTCACGGCACGACCACGGGCATTTCGGCCCACGACCGCGCCGCCACGGTTCGCGCGTTGATCGACCCCGCGACATCACCGAGCGACCTGAGCCGCCCGGGGCACATCTTCCCCTTGCGTTACCGCACCGGTGGCGTCCTGAAGCGGGCCGGTCATACCGAGGCGACGGTCGACCTGTGTCGACTGGCGGGAAAGTTCCCCTCGGGTGTGCTGTGCGAGATCGTGAGCGCTGACAAGTCCGATATGGCTCGATTGCCCGAGTTGGAGCAGTTTGCGCTGCGCCATAACCTGCCGATCGTGACCATCGCTGACCTCATCCGGTATCGCCGTCACCACGAAAAGCTGGTCAGCCGGGTCGCGGAGGCCACGCTGCCGACCAACGTGGGTACCTTTCAGGCACTGGTCTTCGAATCGGTGCTCGACGGCGAGCAGCACCTCGCACTCGTGTACGGCGATATCGCGTCGGCGTCGAACGTGCTGGTTCGCGTCCACTCGGAGTGCCTGACCGGCGACGCGCTCGGTTCGCTGCGCTGCGACTGTGGTCCTCAATTGCAGACCGCGATGGCCAAGATAGCGGCCGAAGGTGCCGGCGTGATCGTCTACTTGCGCGGTCACGAGGGCCGAGGCATCGGTCTGGGCCACAAGATTCGCGCCTACGCACTCCAAGAAGATGGTCACGACACCGTCGACGCGAACCTGGAACTGGGACTCCCGGTCGATTCGCGCGAGTACGGGATCGGGGCGCAGATCCTCGTGGACCTCGGGGTGACGTCGATGCGCCTGATGACGAACAATCCCAGCAAGTACGGGGGGCTGGAGGGATTCGGCCTGAACATCGTCGAGCGCGTGGCCATTGAGAGTAGCCCGACACCATTCAATATCGACTACCTGCGAACGAAACGAGAACGCATGGGTCATCTCCTCGGGGGTCTCGATGACGTCCGATGACCAGACCGCGTTCGATCCCGTCCGCGGCGAGGCGCTTCGCAAGCTGGTCGGGGCCTATCTCGAGGGGGGGCACGACGGACGAGGATTGCGCGTCGCCATTGTGGCCGCGCGCTTCAACGGCGCCGTGACGACGCGGCTGCTCGAAGGGGCACTGGCCGCACTCGACGAAGCCGGTGTAGCGTCGTCGGACGTCACCATCGCCTGGGTGCCCGGCGCGTACGAGATACCGATGATGGCCCTATCGTTGGCCGACGGGCCGTCAGCCGTTGACGCGGTCATCACGTTGGGAGCGGTGATCCGTGGTGAGACCGGCCACTACGACATCGTGGCCGGCGAAAGTGCACGCGGCGTTCAAGACGTGCAGCTGACCACCGGGGTGCCGGTGATTTTCGGCGTGCTCACCACCAACACCGTCGAGCAGGCGATGGCGCGCTCGGTGCCCGACTCGACCAACAAGGGACGCGAGGCTGCGCTGAGTGCGCTCGAGATGGTCTCGCTACTTCGTCAGCGCCGGGGCTGATGCTCGTCACGGGTGTGGTAGTCGACTTCGACGAGCGTCGCGGCGACGGCTGGCTCGACGACGGTGATCAGCGCTGGTACTTCCACTGCGTGGGCATCGCCGATGGCTCGCGACGCATCGAGAACGGTACGGTCGCGGTTGGCGTGCGAATCGTCGGGCACCTCGGCCGCGACGAGGTGACCGACGTGCGCGCTGGCGCCTAAGCCCGCTCGCTCGAGCGCGCCGCTCGTACGTAGACCTGCTGGACCTCGGCCAGTGCGCTGCGGTAGAGGTCGACGTGTTCGCCCAGACGCTCACCACCTTCGCGGATCACCGCGCCAACGATGTCAATCACGAGTTGGGCGGCCGGCAGGTTCGCTGGTGTGGCGGCGAGGTGTACCGCCGCCAATTGGATCAAGTGCAAGATGTGGTTTCCGAGGATCGTTTCGACGGCCGTCGTGCGCAGCCATTCCATCTCGTCGAGTGAGCTGGTGTGCGCAGGCTCGTCCACGACTCCACGGTAGTGGTCGGTCGCAAAGTGGCGCGACCCCGATCGAGGTCGACCTCAGCCGGCGACGGCGGCGGCGGGGCGAAACGCGGCCGCGAGGGGCGCGCCGAGAAGCCAGAGGACCCAAGGCACCAACACCGCCTGCCACGCCCAGCCGGGTACCGCGAGCGCGTGATGGACGAATGGCGAGGCGAACACGACGTTGACCGTGATCAAGGCAACGCCGTAGGTAATGGCCCCCCAGCGTACGTGGTGGCCAAGCGCCCCCTGCAGAATCCTCGCGACGACGACCGCGGCGACGGCCGTGATGAAGACAACGTGCACGGCGGAGGCGGACTGCGGCGCGGGATAGAACGCAATGCCGCTCAGACTCAGCCAGACGAGGGTGGTCGCGCGTAGTCGCCCCTGAAGCACGTCTAGGACCACCAGCATCACCGCCGCGGCGGCGAAGTAGTACCCGAAGAGGTTGACCTCGAACACCAGGCGCAGGGTGAGGCCGACGCCAACCAATGAAACCAGGGTGAGCGGATCCGACGCCAACTCGGGGCGTCGCGCCACGGCCCGCGCGAGCACCATCGCGACGACCACCGGCGCCGCGCGCGTGAGCACAAAGAGGAGTGATCCGTGTAAATGCAGTTCCCACAGCACGGTGCCGCCGCGCGACGTGAAGAGATTCGCGCCCAGCGTGATACGGTCCGACCCGAAGAGCAAGACGCGAAGCGCCGATAGTGACGACACGCGGTACAGAGCGACGCTCACCGGAATCAGCACGGCGCCCACGGCGAATACGAGCCGCCGACGTTCGCGAGCGGGCAGGATGACCACCAACGGCGCGATCGCCAGTAGTGCGAACTGCTGTGACGCGAAGGCGACCGCGAGCAGCACCCCGGCCAAGCCCCAGCGTGCGCGCAGCCCCGCGCCGAGCGCGGCGAGGATCAGTCCCAACGCAATGAGGTCCTGAGGATGAAAGTAGTCGATGAAAGCCGAAATGACCGGTGGCGCGAGCAGGAGCAGCGCGACGGTGATCGGTTCCCACACGCTGCGGCCCGGGCCGCGCGCGCGAATCAGGAAGACAGCGCCAATGGCGAGCGCGAGGGGTGCCACGTAACTGAACTGCAAGGTCGGCGTGATGGCGTTGGCGAACGTGGCCCAGTGCACGATCGACGCCGCCGCCGAGGCGCAGTGGGGGCCCAACGCGGCGCCGCTGGGAAACGCGACCGCGCTGCCAAGGTGCAGCAGCGCCACGGGTCCCGCCGTGAGAAATGCGTAGAGCGGCGCCCCGAAGGGATTTCCATCAACCCCGCCACTGGGGAATGCGCAGGCGAGCGAGCCATGGGCGATGGCCCACGAGGGAACAATCACCTCGAAGGAGTCTCCCGAATCGATGCCGCCGAGCACTCGCACGAGTCCGTACGCCAGCACGCCAATGAGCGTCCAGGTCAAGACTCGTTGGCGGCGAGTGAGGGGATACCCCAGGAATCGACTGAGCTGGATCGGCCGGTGACGTTGGTTCACCGGCCGCACCACTCGAGAAGGCGAGGCAACCGATCGCCAACAGCCCGAAGCCGCGCCGCACAGGGGGCTGTTCCGGCGACCACCAGGGGACGTCGATGACCTTTAGTCCTGATGGTGAGGTCATTCATCTGCACTGGCACTGGATACTACTCAGCGCTCCGTGCCGGTCGCTGACGACGTCGCAATCGCCAGCGGCCGAGCGAGTCCCCACCGGGACACGAGCCAGACACGCGATGTCTGCTAGCCTTAGCGGGCAGTTCACAGCAAGTGAGGTTGGCGATGCCAACGTCCACCTGGGTATGGGTAGTACGCCGGGTCCAGAGTCATCGCCTCGCTTGCCGTGGCGACGCTGCGGCGTCGCGAAGAGCAAGGAGAGGCATATCGCAACAGGACCTGGAGACCACCGCGTCAACGAGCGGATACGGGTAGAAACCGTCCGTCTCATCGACAACGAGGGCAATCAACGAGGCGTGATGTCAAGTCGCGATGCTTTAGCGCTCGCACGAAGTCTGGACCTAGATCTGGTGGAAATTGCACCGACCGCGAATCCACCCGTTTGCCGGATCATGGACTACGGGAAGTTCAAGTTCGACGAAGCGCAAAAGGCCAAGGAGTCGCGTCGCAAGACGACCAACGTTGGCGTCAAGGAAATGAAGTACCGGCCGAAGATCGGTCCGGGTGACTTTGATACCAAGACGCGGCTCGTTGAGAAGTTTCTCTCCGATGGTCACAAG
>JAKBCT010000009.1 GCA_021807655.1 Actinomycetes bacterium
AGCGCCTCGTGAGCGGCGAGGAAGTACTCGGGTTGCTGGTCTCGAACCGAGACGCCGGCGGCCAGCGCGATCAGGTCGCCTTCGTAGGACGGGTCATCCCACACGTCAGCAGCGCCCTCGGGGCGATGACCCTGACTCAGTGTCCACGGCACGAAGGTCACGTCGAAGTCGGCGCCGGCGCGCAGCGCCGCGACCACGTGGAGATGGATGTTCTTCGCGAACGGACAGCGGTAATCAAAGGAGACTTCGAAACTAGTCATGGTGCCAGCGTAAAAGATTGATCCCGAAGTGGACGCACCTTACGCCTCGACTGTCGACACCGCCTCGCCAGCCGATCCCGGTCGGGTGGGTACCGGCACGCCGCTTTGGCGACAGCGCTCGGCGAAGGCGCAGAAGCGACACGTGTGCAGCGACGGGGTCGCGGGGAATTTGCCGTCCTCGTGGTAACGCTGGATCGTTCGCCACGCGTCACGGGCGGCACTGGCTCGAGCACGAATCACGACCGGGGTGACCGTACGTTCGATCGCTTTGCCCTGGGCTACGTACAGCAACCGTATGGTCGAGGGGCGTTCGCCGAGGCTGGCTTCACAGAGGGCGGCGTACAGTTCGGTGTTGGCGAAGGTCTGCGTGTCGAAACGGCGATTGGGCAACGATCCGGTCTTGTAGTCGATGATGGCGAGTGAACCGTTGGCCTCGCGATCGAGTCGGTCCAGGATGCCCAACATGGGCACGCCGTCGAGGTCCACGCGTACGCGAAGTTCGACGCCTTCGTGGATGACCGATCGGGGGTCTTCCATCGTGAAGTAGACGTCGATAATGGCCGTCGCCTCACGGCGCAATCGCTCCGATGAGGTCTCGTCAAGGCCGAGATCCTCACGAACGGACTCAGTGAGAACATCTGCTTCGGCTGGGCCGAGCAAGTCGCGCGCCGCGTCGATCGTCCGCTGCGCAGGATCAAGGCGGTGTAGGCGCTCAAAGACGGCGTGGACGAGACGTCCCTTGGTCGCGGCGTAGGTGGCCGGCTGCGCAATGCGCTCGATTGCCGCGTACTGGAATCGGCGCGGGCAGGCGCGAAAGTCTTGGAGCCGCGACGGCGAAAGCGCGTTGGGCAAGGGTTGGTCGAAACTCATGGATCTAGGGTAGATCGAGGCGGTGACATTGCCGCCTGGATGAACGAGCCAGGGACGTGCGTCGTGGCCAAGGACGGCGAGGCGGTCAATCGGTCCAACGCGCCTACGGTAGAACGGGGTGGTGGAGACGCCCGGTTTGCCCAGCGGTCGAATTCGACGAGTGGGGTCGTGGGCCGGTCTCGTCGAAGGTGATCCCGTTGCGGTGAACGTCGCTCGCCAGTCACGCCAGCGCTGGGTGTTCGTTGCTCACGTGCGTAACGAGGCGACCGGAGAGGAGTGGGTTGACGTGCGCGGTGGACGACCGGGCGAATTGACGCGGCGCTCGTTTCGCCCCGACGTGATCTATCCCGTGCGGGCGCGCCGCGGTTCGCGCAGTACCGGGCCCTCGCTCTACGACGCGCCACAACTGTCGGTCAACGATCCGCGTCGATAGCGTTGATTCGGCGCGAGAACAGAATCAAGAGTCCCGGCACGATGCAGATGAGTGCCGCGGCGATGAAGTAGGTGCGCACGCCGACCGCGCCGCTCACGTACCCCGCGACGACGAGGCCCACCGGCGAGAGGCCGAGGGAGGCGAACCAGTCAACCGAGGAAACGCGCCCGAGCAACTCACGCGGCACGATGGACTGCAGCATCGATTCGTAGATCACGTTGCCGTACAGGACGCCAGGTGAAGTCACCAGGGGAATGATGAAGAACTCCCAGGTGCGCGTCCCAAGTGCGACGACGAGCACGACGAGGTTGCAGGCCGTCCACGCGATCCAGATCATGCGAATTCGTCGCCGCGGCGTCGGTAGATTGCCCGAAACCAGGGCGCCGACGGCGCCGGCGAGGCCGGCGGTGGCAAAGAAATAGCCGAGGGTCGCCTTGGAGGCGTGCAGGTCGTGGCGCAAGAGGAATGGAATGAGCACGAAGATCGGCGTCAGAACGAGGGCGTTTAAAAGGGAGGCCGCAGACATTGACGTCCAGATCCATGGCGTGCGCCGCACGTACCCCATGCCCGTCTTGATCTCGTTGATCATGTTGGTGTCAACGTGGCGCGCCGGCGCCGCCGTCGGCTTCATGAGGATCAGGGCCATGGCACTGACGATGAAGGTCGCCGCGTCCACGGCCATCGCGGCCGTGGTGCTCGAGGCGGCAATCAGGCCGCCAACGGCGGGTCCAATCATCCCGCCGAAAACATTGTTCGACAGGGGTCGCACCGAGTTCATGGCCCCCAGCAACGACTCGGGAACGATTTCGGGGGTCAGTGCGCTCATCGCTGGCGTGAAGACGGCGTCGAAGGTTCCGAACGCGACGGCGAAGACGATGAGCTCGCCAAAGTGCAGCGTGCCCGTCACCAAGAGCGCCACCAGCCCTCCCGTGAGGGCGGCGCGCGCGAGATCGGACGCCAGCAGCAGCAGGCGGCGCGAATGTCGGTCGACGATGGCACCACCGACGAGGACGAAGGCGACGAACGGCACCATGCGCGCAACGGTGAACCAAGCGAGGCTCGAAACCGAGTGCGTGGTATCTAGAACCAGCAACGTGAGGGCCACGTTGGCCACGCCATCGCCGAAGGCCGAAACCGTTTGGCCGGCGACGAGCAGCGTTGGCTCACGGTGCGCGAACAGGCGTAGGACGGCGGGACGGTGACCCATGTTGGGGGTACGATACCGGGAGTGGCCTTTCGCGGAGGGGATGATGGCGATTCTCGTCTACGACGGCGACTGCGGCTTCTGTCGACGGTGCGTGCGATGGGGCGAGCGCCGCTGGCGTGACGTCTCGCCGGTGACCTCGGCCACCTATCAAGCAACGTCGAGCGATATCTCCGCTGACGATCTCGCGTCGAGCGTCTGGTGGATCGACGAAGACGTGCGATTCCACGGTGCGGCGGCGGTGGCCCGTGCGGTGGCGGCGGCACCGACGCCGTGGTGCTACCTGGGCCGCGCGATGATGCTCGCGCCGGTGTCACGGGTCCTCGAGCCCGGTTACCGTTTCGTCGTGCGGTGGCGCCACCGATTGCCCGGCAGCGGTGCGTGCCGGCGACCACGATAATCGGCCCGCGCACGACGATAGGGTTCCGGTATGGACTACGTAAACCTCGGACCAACCGGACTCAAGGTGTCGCGACTCTGCCTCGGACTCATGAGTTATGGCGAGCCGACGCGGGGTAATCAACCCTGGTCGCTCCCGCGCGAGGCCGCTGAGCCGTTCTTTCGCCAGGCGTTGGACGCGGGCATCAATTTCTTTGACACGGCCAATGTGTACTCGGCCGGTAGCAGTGAGGAGATCACCGGTTCCGTTTTGTTGTCGATGGTTCCTCGCGACGAAGTGGTCATCGCGACCAAACTGAACGGTCGCATGCACGACGACGCCAACGGTCAGGGGCTATCGCGTAAGGCGGTGATGCGCGAGATCGACGACAGCCTGCGTCGCCTGGGCACCGAGTACGTGGACCTCTATCAGATTCACCGGTGGGATTACGAGACGCCGATCGAAGAGACGCTCGAGGCACTCCACGACGTGGTCAAGGCAGGCAAGGCTCGTTACATCGGCGCGTCGTCAATGCACGCCTGGCAGTTCGCCCAAGCGCTCTACGTGGCCGACCTCAACGGTTGGACGCGGTTCGTCAGCATGCAGAACTACTACAACCTCCTCTACCGCGAAGAGGAGCGCGAGATGATGGCGTTGCTCGATGACCAGGGCGTCTCGTCGATACCGTGGAGTCCGTTGGCGCGCGGTCGGCTGACGCGTCCGTGGGGAGCGGCGACGAATCGCTCGGAGCGCGATCAGTTCGGTCAGAGTCTCTACGGCGACGAGGACCGGCCGATCGTCGAAGCGGTCTTAGAGATCGCCGCGCGACGTGGTGTCGCGCCGGCCCAGGTGGCGTTGGCCTGGGTGTTGCGCAACCCGGTGGTCGCGAGCCCGATTGTCGGCGCCACGCGCGCGCAGCACCTCGACGACGCCGTCGCGGCGTTGACGCTGACCCTCGACGACGAGGAAGTCGAAGCACTCGAGGCCCCATACCGCCCGCACCGCGTGCAGGGCTTCGTGTGATCAACGCTGCACGTAGGTGATTCGCACCGGCGCCTGACCGGCCTCAACGATAGTGAGCACGTGTCGGCCGGGCAAGTCCTTGGTCACGCGCAGACTGATCACCAGACGCGTCGGCGTGACCGAAACCACGGTCACCGACGCGCCCGCCTCACCACTGCGTACCGATGGTCGTGATGAGAAGCCGCCGCCGCTCAGCACCAAGGTGGCGGCGCCCGTCGGCGGCACGGAGCCGCGCAGCGCCGCAACGACGAGCTGCGGTGCGAGGAAGTCAAAGCCCGTGGCCACGAAGGCCTGATAGTGCTTAGCGCGATTCGTGTAGCGACCCGCGGCCACGCAGTCAGCGGGATCTGCGCAGCTGAGCGCGAGCACAATGGCGTCACGGCCGACGTTTTGGATCTGCGCCACCGGTTGAGCGACCCCCCAACTGCCCTGCTGCTCGACGGCGACGAAGGCTTGGTCGTTGTTCGACGCGAGGTGGATCTGACCGCCGGCTTCGCACTGCCCGGCGGCGGAACAACTGATCGTCTGGACGCTCGCTTGAATAACGGGATCGTAGGTTCCCGACGGCGACCGGGTGCTCTGGGCGATGGGTTGGCCGTGTCCCCACGTGCCGGCGGTATCGTTGGCCACGAAACCCAGCGTCGCGCCCGACGTCGTCGTGTACTCGCCGCCCGCGGCGCAGTCGCCGACGTCAGCGCAGCTCAGGGCCGTCACGATCGCGCCGGCGGCGTGCAGCGTCTGGCCGAGTGTGATGGGCGCACCCCAGTTTCCACTCGTTTCGACCACGACGAAGGGTCGCGATCCCGGTGTCGCCCCGACGTAGGAGCCGCCGACCACGCAGTGCGCCTCCGAGGGGCACGCGACGGCGGTGATGGAGGCGTCGAGCCCGGTGTTGAGCGAACCCGCGACTTCGAATGGCTTGGCCCAGAGGCCGTTGGTCTCCTCGACCACGAAGGCCTCGCTGGCGCGGACGTGGGGTGCGTACTGACCAGCGACGACGCACGAACCGACCGCGGCGCAACTGATTGACGTGACCACGGCGTTGCCCCCGAGGTTGAGCGCGCGGGCCACTTCGACGGCGCCATTCCAATGACCACCCGTTTCTTCGACGATAAAGGCCCTTCGTGCTCCAGCGCCGTCCACGTAGCGGCCGCCGACGACGCAACTCCCCGCGGCCGCGCAACTCACCGCCGTCGCCACGGCGTCACCACCAACGTTGAGCGTTCCCGCCACCTCTTGGGTCGAACCCCAAATCCCGTTGGTTTCCTCAACGACGAAGGCCTGGTGATGTTTGGTGGCGTCGGTGAAAAAGCCGGCCGCGACGCAGCTGTTGACCGCGGGGCAGCTGATGGCACTCACCGTGGCGTTGCCCCCCGCGTTGTAGAGGGTCGCGACCTCTTGAACTTTTCCCCACTGGCCGAGTGACTCACTGACGATGAATGCCTCGTGGAAGTGCGACGCGTCGGTGTAGAACCCGCCGGCTGCGCACTGACCGGCGCTCGGACAACTGACGGCGGTGAGCATTGCTGCGCCACCGGTATTGACCCCGGCCGCGATCGAGGCAAACGACGGCGCGCCACCCGCCTGGGCGACGGCGGGTAGGGTCACCGCCACCAAGGACAACGCGAGCATCGTGACGCGAGCGAGCCGTCGCGCCAACCTCCAGGGCATCACGATCCCTCCCCTCAATCTGGACACGCTACCCACGACGTCACCGTCACCGTACCCCCTCGCCGCCGCAGCGTCGCCGCGCCCGACCGTGGTGCTGGCGAGAATCGGACGCTAGGATTGAATCCAGACCATAATGGTCATATTTCGACCGCGGCGGTCGCCGCGAGAAAGTGGGTGATCGTGCGAATCGCCAACGACATCACGGAACTCATCGGCCGGACCCCGCTGGTACGACTCAATCGCTTGGTGGCACCCGGTGCCGCGACCGTACTCGCGAAACTGGAATACTTCAATCCGAGCGGCAGCGTGAAGGATCGCGCGGCGGTGGCCATGATCGATGCCGCCGAGGCGGCCGGCGTCCTGGCACCCGGTGACACGATCGTTGAGCCGACGAGTGGTAACACGGGGATCGCGCTGGCGATGATCGCCGCCGCGCGCGGGTATCACTGCGTGCTCACGATGCCCGAGACGATGAGCATCGAGCGTCGGATGCTGCTTCGTGGATTTGGCGCCGAGCTCGTCCTGACCCCGGGTCCCCTCGGGATGGGTGGCGCCATCGCGACCGCCACCGACCTCGCGGCCTCGCGCGGCTACTTCATGCCACAACAGTTCGAAAACCCGGCGAACCCCGCTATCCACCGATCAACCACGGCCGAGGAGATCTGGTCGGACACCGAGGGCTCCGTCGACGTCGTGGTCGCCGGTGTCGGCACTGGCGGTACCATCGCCGGCATTGGTGCCGGCCTCAAGTCGAAGAAGCCGTCAGTGCGTATGGTCGCCGTCGAGCCGGCGGCCTCACCGGTACTGTCGGGTGGCGAAAAAGGCCCCCATCCCCTTCAGGGCATTGGCGCTGGTTTCGTACCGACGAACTACGAGCCCACCGTCGTTGACGAAGTGATCGGCGTGGCGAACGCCGACGCCTTCGCCACCGCTCGAGCCATGGCCACGAGCGAAGGCCTGCTGGTTGGTATCTCGTCGGGTGCCGCCGTTTGGGCCGCCCTGGCCGTCGCCGTTCGGCCCGAGATGGCCGCCAGCACCATCGTCGTGATCGTGCCGTCCTTTGGTGAGCGGTACCTGTCGACCGCGCTCTTCGAGGGGATGGGCGACTGATCGTGTGGTCAGAACTGCGTAGCGAGCTACGCGACGACTTGCGGGCGGTGATGGAGCACGACCCCGCCGCGCGTCGCATCGCCGACGTTGTCTTGACGTACCCGGGCCTTCACGCAATATGGGGCCATCGCGTCGCCAACGCGCTCTGGCACCGCGGGCATTACCTGGTGGCTCGGATCCTCAGCGCCGCGGTACGCGTGCTCACCGCGGTCGATATCCACCCCGCCGCCACGATCGGTCACCGCCTTTTCATTGACCACGCGATCGGCGTGGTGATTGGGGAGACGGCCGAAATCGGTGACGACGTCATCATGTTTCACGGGGTGACCCTCGGTGGCGTGTCGATGAGTCGTGGCAAGCGCCACCCGACGATCGGCAACCGCGTGTTGCTCGGTGCTGGATCAGTCATCCTCGGACCCGTCACCGTCGGCGACGACAGCTCTGTCGGGGCTCAGGCCGTCGTCACCAAGGACGTCGCGCCACGCAGCGTCGTCGTCGGTATCCCCGCTCGCGTCGTCGCCACGACGAAGCCCACCGACATCGGCGGGCTCGAACGTCGCCGACCGAAGGGAACGTCGGGAACCAACGTCGCCTGACCAGTAGGGGGCCCGTAGGCGCGTGGTGGCTAGTCGCTTCGTCTCGCCCGTGGGTTCGCCGGTCGCCTCGATGGCTGCGTTGATCGGCGACTCGAGGTGGGGGCCCAGGTCGTGCGCCGGCGACGGAGTTTGGGTGGCGAGGGTCACCGCGCGGGCTGGCGCTGTCATAGTGGTGCTGTGCGACGCGTACGATCTTGGCTCACGACGATGTCGGTGACCCTCGTAGCGGCGATCGTTCTCGCGGGTTGCGCGTCGGTCGGTTCGCGGTCATCGAATGTCCCATCGCGTCGTGGGTTCGTCGCGACCGCCTTTCTTCCCGCGAGTTCGGTCTGTGGGACAAGCGGCGACCTCGTGCATCAGTCCTTGAACGGTGACTTCACCGGTTGCTTTCGGGTTCCCGCCCTCGGCGGGGACCGCTTGGTCGTGGCGCTGCAGACCTTTCTCAGTGGTTCCTTAGGCGCCGTTGATGCGTTGACCACGACGAGCGTCGCCACGACGTCGCCGGGCGACCTCGCGTTGAGCGTGAGACCAAGCCACGTGACGCCCGGTCAACGCGTCGAGGTGACGGGACACTTTCGCGGTCGGGCGCCAACGCTTCAACAGCAACGGGCCGCAACGTTTTCAACCCTGTGCTGGGACGGATGTCGCACGGGTCTCCAGGAGCAAGCATCGCCGGTGCACTGGCTCTCGTCGACGACTTTTCGCATGGCCTTCGCCGTTCCCCAAACGGCGTGGTTAACGAGTCGCGGCGGTGTCGTCGTGGTGCATCCCCTCACTTCGGGGCGCTATCGAATCGGCGTGCAGTGCCTCATCCAACATTCGGGGTGCGCGCTCGGGTCGGCCGAGGCACAGACCGACGTGACGTTGCGCGCACCGTCACCGTCACGGTGCCTGCGCGGTCGACCCTGCGCGACGATGACATTCAGCACGGCTAACGCGGCCGTGGGCGAAGAGGTACACGTGACGGGATGGGCACCAATGCAGCTCGTAATCGGCCAGCCATTCGGTTACTTCCTCTCGGTTACCAGGACGTCGTCGACTCGGCGTTTTCCCTCCATTTCCTTTGCGCGCGGCGTCAAGGGCGGTGGCTTCAACGTCGTGCTGGCGCCTCGCGTGCTGCGCGTGTTACCCAGTCCGACCTGGGCGAGTCTGGGACGCGTAACGAGCGTCTCGTCGACGTTCTCGGGACCGTCCGCCATTGATCCGGCGAGCAACTCGCCACTGGTGGCGTGGTGTCAACCCACACGAATCGTGATCACCGGCGGCTCTCGGCTGGTAGTGATTCCTATCTCGACGGTGCGTGCCGCGCTGCGCGGCTCGCCACTGAACATCCTCATTTCTTCGCCCAGCCCCCAATGCGACGAAGTCCAGCTCGATCCGACCCGCGCCGCGACGATCTACGCCGGCTTCACGGCCGCCGAGGGACGCAGCATCCCGCCCGTCTATTTGGCGCCGCTCTATTCGACCAATGCGGGGTTGGCCTGGCACCGGGTGCCGATCCCGGTCGGCGCCTCCATTACCGAGTTTGGCGGCTTCGTCACCGAGGGGAACAGCGTCGAAGCGCTCTTTAGTAGCGCCAACGGAAGTGCCGGCGCACGTTTCCCGGTCGGAACGAACCACGGCGTCGTTGCCGCAGAGGTCACGTCCAACGGTGGCGTTAGCTGGCGCTCGACGACGCTCGGGTGCCCCCTTACGGGCCCTTGCTCCAGGTTTGGCCCGTTCCAGTGGGGCAACTGCGCAATGAACAGCGACCCGCAAGCGTTGCTCCTGGCGCCGCCGGCGGCGTCTACTGCGGTGGTGCACTGGAGGGTGTCGTCGTGGGTGACGTCAGTCAACAGCTGCAGTACCCAACAACTCGTCGTTGTCTCGCGCACCGAGCTACTGCTGTTCGATCCATCCTCCCAGTACGCACTTCGCCGCTCAACCGACGCCGGTCAGAGGTGGACGAACATCGCGCTGCCGGTCAAGGCGGTCAACTACGGTCCCGACAGTATTCCGCTCGGTAACTCGCTCGTGCTCGCCACCGATGGCTCACTCTTTACGGTGATCGCCACGCCCTCGGGCCGTCGTGAGGAGCTGTTTCGGCTCGCGCCGAGAGCGACGAAGTGGTGCCAGGTACCGGGGATATTGGGAGCGACCGTCGCCTCAGCCGGCAACGTCAGTCCCCTCATGACCCGCGGCGCCGATCTGATCTGGAGCCAAACGCGTTACTCGGTGAGCGGTCGTGCGTCAGTGACCAGACACGCCGTTGGTGCGGGGACATTGCGGTGCTGACGTCGCACACGTTGCCCGACATTCGCCCACGACGGTGGCCGACGTGGCGTACGCCGCGATCACAAAATGGTGGTTGCGTTCGTGCGTAGCGAGTGACGAGGGGCCCGAGCGATTGCCTGCACGAGGCGAGTCGGCCCCGTGGCTCGGCGGTCGTGACCCCGGTGCGTCGTGTGGTTGGTCGGCGTGGCGGGGCGGTAGTGGAGCTAGCGAGGGATTTGCCGGGCCGCGCTCACCTGATCAACGCCGGTGAGATAAGCGATTCTCTGGACGCGGAGCGGGCGACGGGGATCGAACCCGCATAGCCAGCTTGGAAGGCTGGAGCTCTACCATTGAGCTACACCCGCGCACCCCGAGGGGCCGTCTAAGTCTAGGCCGGCGCACCTAACCTGACTGCGTGGCGACCTCCCTGTACGACCAGGTTGGAGGCGAGGCGTTTTTCGCTCGGCTGGTCGACGCCTTTTACGATCGCGTGACTCGAAATGCCCAGTTGCGCGCAATGTATCCTGACGACCTCGCCGAACCCAGGGAACACCTCGTGCTGTTCCTCGAACAGTACTGGGGCGGACCGTCGACGTACTCGGCGACGCGTGGTCATCCTCGTCTTCGTCTGCGCCACGCACCGTTTTGGATTGACCGCGACGCGCGCGATGCGTGGCTCGCGGCGATGCAGGGGGCACTGGATTGCGTACGTGACGAACTCAACGACGACCAGTACGCGATGCTTCGCGACTATTTCGAGTCCACGGCCCACCAACTTCGCAATCAATAGTCCGTACGTCGACGTGGGCGGGTCGTTCGGCAACCGGCTTGGCACGTCACGACCTTGGTCAGCACCGCTGGCCGCGTCCGTAGCCTCGACTCTCCGCAGTGCGTGGCGCGCGGCGGCGACGCGAGGGTTCGACTCGTGCCGACGCGCCAGCGGGCGCCACTCCCTCAAGACGT
Organism: Actinomycetes bacterium; assembly: GCA_021807655.1. The sequence continues at coordinate 10,763 of JAKBCT010000009.1, forward strand.
CACGCCCACCCCGTACGCTGGAGCCGTGCGGCGACGGTTCGTGGTGCGAGAGGACGAGGTGAGGATCGTGACGGTGACGCCCGTGTCGCGGGGCGTTGCGCGCCCGGCGTGGCTCACGCTGGCGCTCGGGGCATCGGTGCGCTACGCGGCCGACTCGTTTCGAGTTGTGGCGCACCACCAAGTGCTGATCGGCCTCGTGGTCGTCGGTCCGGTGGGCGTGGTCACCCTGACCCGCGTGTGGCGGTGGCGAACCCACAAGATTCACGTCACCTCACAGCGCGTCGTCGCCGAGGGGGGCGTCTTTCGCCACGTCCGCGTGGGCGTCGAGCTGCGCGACGTCGTCGCGGTTCGCACCACCCGTGGCCTCGGCGATAGATTGACCGCGCGCGGTGACGTGATTCTCGAGACGCTCGCCGGGCCGTGGGTCGTTGGACGAGTTCGTCACCCGGCCGCGCTGGTGCGACTGATCGAGGGGGAGCGCCTAGAGCGGGCGGCACCGTCGTGGGCCTACGACGCCGTGATCGATCCGCCACGGACCGTATCCGACGCGGGTGCCCGATATCGTACGACGTGACGCTCGGACGGGCGAGCCAGTACCGTGGTTGCGTGCCAACTCGATATCGCTGCACCGCGTGCGGCAATCTAACCCGTTTTGACGTGGTTGAGACTACGTCGGTCCGTTCGTTCTACCACTTCACGGTGGGTGGTGAGTTGACTATTGAAGAACCCGAAGTCATCGCCACCGCGGTGGAGTCGGTGACCTGCCGATGGTGCGGACACGGTCGCGGGATCGAGGCCATCGACGACGTGGCTTCCTAGACGTGGCGGGGCCGCATTCTTTCGACGAAACGGTCGAACGGTCCGTGCCGACGTCGATTGTCGGCCGCGGACCCGATGGTGCCTTCGTCGAGTTTCAATTCGTGCGCACCACGCTGCTCGTGGTCGTCAAGCCGCGTTGCGACGGTTGTCGAGAGTTCCTGCTCGGAGCGCCAACCGAGTTTGCGGGGCTCGATGTGGTGCTGATCAGTGCGGTCGCCGACCGCGATGGTGAATGGCTCAACACGCGACCGGTATTAGTCGCTCCGGCGTGGATAGAGTCGCAGCGCCTGATGGCTGCGCCATCGTACGCCCTGATCAACGGCGCGACCGGGCGGCTGATCGCCGAAGGGGTGGTCTTTTCAGCGTCCCAGGTGAGGGCCGAGATTGACTCGCGCTTGATTTGATGTCACAGGGCTGCACGAGAGTGAGCCGATGGAGGACGTGACGATGACCAACAGCGTGGAGTATTCGATCAGTTGTCAGGACTGCGTGCGACGAGGTACGCCAGATTGCGCGGACTGTCTCGTAAGTTTCGTGTTGGGCGGTCCACCCGAGGAACTCACGATGACCGTCGAGGACGTGGCCGTCGTGGCGATGCTGAGCGCCGAACGACTGATACCCCGACTCCGTTACCGACCCAGCATCGCGGAGCGTTAGGGTTCGGCACGCGTTTGCCTGGGCGATCGTGTCGCGGCGGACGTTGGGACCGAGACCCTCGGAGGTCTTAGCGCCGTCACGCGTTCGAGTGCGCGGTCGTCAACTAGCGGCGCGAGTTCTACCAGCCGGGCCCGTCACGCGATGACCACGGTGTCACAAGGCTCGATTGCCTCTGACGGGCTACGGCGTGGCTAGCGTGGCCTGATGGCCCGCCACCTACTGGTGACCAATGACTATCCACCCAAGACGGGCGGCATTCAGGTCTACCTTCACGAACTCTGGCGTCGGCTCGAGCCCGGACGCGCCGTCGTGCTCACCGCGTCGTCGCATCCCGATGCGGCGGCGTTCGATCGAGCGAGCGAGGTCGTGATTGAGCGCGTGGCGTCACCAACACTGTTCCTGCCAACGCCGAAGTCGCTCGCGGCTATCGAGGGGGCCATTGCGCGCCACCAACCGGATCTGGTGCTGCTCGATCCCGCTTGGCCACTCGGCCTGCTCGGCCCCCACTTATCACGGCCATACGGCGTCGTCTTACACGGTGCCGAAGTGGCGATTCCCGCACGACTGCCGTTGCTCGCGTCATCGCTTCGCCGCGTGCTGCGCCACGCCGAGCTGGCGATCAGTGCCGGCGGTTATCCGCGGGCCGAGGCTCGTCGCAACGCCGCTGAGTTCATGCCGCCCACCGTGGTCATCCCCCCCGGCGTTGACCCCGTTCGCTTCGCTCCCCTCGAGGCGGAGCGACGCGCGCAGCTACGCCAGTCGTTCGGACTCAACGCCGATGAGCTGGTCGTTATCTCGTACTCCCGCCTGGTACCGCGCAAGGGCATGGACACACTCATTGAGGCGGCGGCTCGGTTGGGACCCTCGTGGCCGAACCTGCGGATCATTATCGGCGGTGAGGGTCGTGACCGGGCGCGGCTCGAGCGTTTAGCGGCCCGGCGCCAGGCGCCGGTTCGCTTTCTCGGTCGCGTGCCCGACGACGAGTTGGGCCAGTGGCTCGCCGCGAGTGATCTCTTCGTCATGGACTGTCGGCGGCGTTGGCTTGGCCTGGAACAAGAGGGGTTCGGCATCGTCTTTCTCGAGGCGGCTGCGTCGGGGCTCGCCCAGGTGGCTGGTCGCTCCGGTGGCAGTCACGAAGCGGTTGTCGACGGTGAGACCGGGTACGTGGTGGACGCACCGCGACGCGCCGATGACCTGGCCCACGCGGTGTCCGCATTGCTCGCCGATCCGTTGCGTCGCTCGGTCATGGGTGCGCGGGCCCGCACGTTGGCCGTCGCCACCTACGACTGGGACGTCCTGGCCGCGACGCTTTCGCGCGAGCTCGCGCCCTACGACCACTTCGGTCGAGTTGATCGACTGACGTAAAGTGGACCGGTGGAGGTCTGGTGAGGCAGCGCGCGACGGAAACGATAGTGGTGCACGCATCGCCGATCCAGGTCTACCACGTGGTCGTGGACGTCGAGCGTTACGCCGACTGGGTGAGCGAGGTCAAGCGCGTCGAGGTCCTCGAGCGCGACGCCGATGGTCGAGCACTTGAGGTGGAGTTTCGCGCGGCCGCCTTCGGACGCTCAACGACCTACGCGCTGCGCTACGACTACAGCCGTGCTCCCGACGTGCTGAGTTGGGTCCAAGTCGCGGGCGACATCACGGCTGAACTGGTCGGCCAATATCAATTCGAACCCCACGGCGATGGCACGAAAGTGACCTACGACCTGGAGGTCGACCTCGCGGTCCCGATCCCCGCGTTCGTCAAGGCGCGCGCCGCGCAACGAATACAGTCCGATGCGTTGCGCGAGTTGCGCCTTCGCGCGGAGTCACTTGCGTGAGCAACCTGGCAATCGGCGTCGACGTCGGGGGTACCAAGGCGTTAGCGGTTGTCGTGAGTGACAACGGGACGGTCGTGGACCAGCTCCGCAGCGGCACGCCCCACGAGCGCGACGCGGACCCCGGCGCTCGAGCGGCCGAAGTAGTGGCGGATCAAGTCCTCGAATTGAGCCGTCGCCAGGGCATCGATCCCCGTCGTGTGCCGATCGGTATCGGCCTGCCGGGCCTGATGCGCCGCGACGGTCATCTGGCGTTCGCCCCCAACTTGCAAAGCGCGTCGGGCTCGGACCTCGGTGCCCTGCTCGGTAACGCGCTGGGACGCTCGTCGATCGTGGCCGAAAATGACGCCAACTGCGCCGCGATCGCGGAGCACGCGTGGGGCGCGGGTCGGGACATAGACGATTTCGTGATGGTGACGCTCGGCACGGGCATTGGTGGCGGCATCGTCGCCGATGGCCAGCTCGTGCGTGGCCACAGTGGGTTCGCCGGGGAGATCGGGCATATGGTCGTCGAGGCCAACGGCGCGCTGTGTCGTTGCGGGGCTCGGGGCTGCTGGGAGCGTTACGCCTCGGGCGGGGGCCTCCAGCGACTGAGCCGAGAGGCCGCGCTCGACGGGCGCCTGCCCACCGTCGTGGCTCGCGTGGGCGCCGCGAATCGGGTGAAGGGCGAAGACGTCACGAGGGCGGCGGCCGAGGGGCTCGACGAAGCCGTCGCGGTCATTGATCGAGTGGGCTGGTGGCTCGCGCTGGGTCTAGCCAACTTGACGGCGATCCTGGACACCGGGTGTTTCGTCGTCGGTGGTGGCCTGTCCGAAGTCGCGGGACTCGTCTTGCCGAGTGCGCGCACCCATCTCGCCGGACTGGTGGAAGGGTACGACGCGCGCCCGACCATCACCATCGTTGAATCCACTTTTGGATCGCTGTCCGGGGCGATGGGGGCGGCGCTGGCGGCCTTCGAGCGTGCGTCGTGAAAGTCGGCGTCCTGCTACCAATTTTCGAGGTCGGTCCGAAGCGCGCCTTCGCCGCCGCGGCGCGGGCGTCGGCGACGGGCTTTGACGGCGTCTTCGTCTACGACCACTTGTGGCCCATGGGTTCGCCTCAGCGCCCCGCGCTGGCTCCCTTCCCGGTGCTCGCCTCGGTTGGCGCACGTTACCCGTCGCTCTGCCTAGGGCCCCTCGTCGCGCGGGTCGGACTCGTCAGTACGGAACACCTGGTCACGGCCTTTCGCACCCTTGAAGCGCTCGCACCGCACCGAGTCCTCGCGGCGATCGGCACCGGAGACCGCCTGTCGGCACAAGAAAACGCCGCGTACGGCGTGCCCGAGTTGGACGCGACGGCTCGCCGTCAGCTGCTCGGCGAGACGGCTCGGGCGCTGGTGCCGATCATGTCGGTGTGGATCGGCGCGGGGGCGCCGGCGACCAACGCACTGGCGCGCGAGGTTGGTGCGACCGTGAACCTCTGGAACGCGTCGGCAGCCTCGGTGCGCGAGGCCGCCCAAGACGGCCCCGTTTCCTGGGCGGGACCCGCACCGGCGTCCGAGGTGACGTCGCGACTGCTCGACGATCTCGCGAGCGCCGGCGCGACGTGGGCCGTCTTCGGTGACGGCGTTGACGCCGACGTCGTTGCCGGTTGGCGATCCGCGAACTGAAAACGTATTGTTCATCAATGGAATTCCGTCGCATCAATGGGTTGCCCCCGTACGTCTTCGCCCAGATAAATGTGCTGAAGGCCACGGCACGGGCGGCCGGTCGCGACGTCGTCGACTTCGGATTCGGGAACCCCGACCTGCCGAGCCCCGACGTCGCCGTGGAGAAGTTGGCCGAAGCGGTCCACAACCCGAAGAACCACCGCTACAGCGCCAGTCGCGGCATCCCCAACCTGCGCGCGGCCATGGCGACGCGCTACCGCGAACTCTTCGACGTCGAACTGGACCCCGAGACCGAAGTTCTGACGACCATCGGTGCGAAGGAAGGTCTCACGCACCTCATGTGGGTGTTGCTCGGTCCCGGCGATAGCGCCCTCGTGCCAACACCGAGCTACCCGATTCACCTCGCGGGTCCCGGCTTCGCTGGCGCGACGGTGATCCCAATTCCCATTGTCGACCCGGCGTCGAGCGACCGAGACCCCGGCGACGATTTCTTTGACGCGCTGCGCGCGGCGTGGGACGCGGCGGTGGTCAAGCCCCGGGTCGTCATCGCGTCGTTTCCCCACAATCCGACGAGCGCCTGCGTCGATCTCGACTTCATGACGAAGCTGGTGAACTTCGCGCTCGAACACGAGTTGATCGTGTGCCACGACTTCGCCTACGCCGATCTGGGCTTCGACGGCTTTCGCCCGCCGTCGATCCTGCAGGTTCCGCGCGCCAAGGAGTGCTGCGTCGAGCTCTACACCTTGACCAAGTCATTCTCCATGGCCGGCTGGCGGGTCGGCTTCCTCGTCGGGAATGCGGCGGTGGTCGCCGCGCTGACCAAGTTGAAGAGCTACCTCGACTACGGGACCTTCCAGCCAGTCCAGATTGCGGCGATCGTTGCCATGAACGAGGCCAAGGACTACCCGAATCAGTTGCGCACGATCTACCAGTCCCGTCGTGACGTACTGGTGGAGGGCCTCAATCGGATCGGTTGGCCCGTCGTCGCGCCGCGGGGCTCGATGTTCGTGTGGGCGCCGATACCCGAGCCCTATCGCGCGCGGGGCTCGCTCGCGTTTTCGACCGAGTTGATCGAACGGGCCGACGTCGCGACGAGTCCCGGCGTCGGGTTCGGTGGCGGTGGCGACGGTCACGTGCGCTTCGCACTCATCGAGAACGAGGCCCGCACCCATCAGGCCATACGTTCGTTGCGACGGGCGCTGCCCGAGCTGCGCGCCTAGCGATCCCTCGGGCCGGGCACCGCAACCTCGACCGATTCGATGGCGCCCAGCCGCGCGTTGGCCACCTTGAACCGATCGCTCGAAGGTGCCGTCATGACGTAGAGCGTCGATCCGGTCGCGCCGCCGAGCGCGCAGGCGAACGCCGTCTGCGTGGTGGTGGCGATGTCGAGTACCGCACCGCCCTCGGCTACGCGTACGCACTGATTGGTGATGGCGTTGGCGTACCACACGAGGCCCTCGGCGTCGAGACAGATGCCGTCGGGCGCCGCGAACTCGAGCTGGGCCCAGACGCGACGTTCGTGCAGCGTGCCATCACCGGCGATCGTGAACGCGGTGAGCCGTGAAGCCATGGTTTCGGCGATGATGAGCGTCGCGCCGTCGGGCGTAATGACCGCTCCGTTGGGAAAGGCGAGGTCGGACACCACCTGGCGAACGGCCCCGTCGGGCGCCAGGACGACGAGGTTGGTGGTCGGCGGGGGCGTCGCGAGCAGCCCCTCGACGCCCACCGCGGCGAGGAGCGTGTCCAGGTCAAAGCCAAAGTTCCCGACGTACGCGACACCCGTCGTGGCCACGACGAGGTCGTTGGCCCAGAAACCGCAGTATTCGCTGATATCGGCGTGCGTCGTTGTCGCACCTTCCTTGACGCGCAGGACCCGGTGGTCGGTCATGGAGACGCAGAGCTGACTGGCGTCGGGCAACCACCCGAGGCCCGACGGCTGCCCGGCCACCTCGTATTCGAGGCGTTCGTCTTGGCCGGCGGCGTCGGAGGTGTAGACGCCGAGGCGGTAGAAATCGCTGTACCAGAGCCGATGGTCGTGCCAGCGCGGACTCTCGCCAAAGGCGAGGCCCTCGCGGATCCGTGACGCCAGGTACTCGGTCATAGCGCTCCTTCGACGCCGTTGATGGTACACGTCGCTGCGCGACACCCGAGACCGCCCCGGGCCGTTCGATCGTTAGCTCACACGCCGCGATCGATGGCGCGTCGCCACGCCGCGTAGGACGCGTCGAGGGTTTGGCGCGCCGAGGGCCCAAAGGTGCGCTCCGCGCGCCAGTGCTCGCGCAGCTCGTCAAGCGAAGCCCAGAAGCCGGTCGCGAGAAGAGCGAGGGTGGCCGCGCCTCGCGCCGTGGCCTCGATCGACGCGCTGCGCACTACCGTTGCGCCGCTGTCGGTCGCCTGAAGTTCGAGCAGCAGATCCATCCGCGCGGCGCCACCGTCCGCGCGCAACTCGCCCAGCGTTACCCCCGACGCCACGAACGCGTCGGTCATGGCGCGCACCTGGTGAGCGAGGGACTCGATCAGCGCGCGCGCGATGTGGGGGCGTCGAGTGGACTGGCTCAACCCGAGAATCGCGCCTCGCGCGTCGGGTCGCCAGAATGGTGAGCCGAGGCCGGTGAAGGCCGGTATCACCACGACGCCACCGGCGTCGGGCACGCGTCGGGCGAGCGGTTCGAGGTCGTGCACGGCGTCGACGAAGCCCAACTCGTCGCGCAGCCACTGGACAGCGGCGCCGGCGACGAATGCGGAACCCTCGAGGGCGTACGCCCGCGATCCGAAGGACCCCAGGTCCCACGCCACGGTGGTGAGTAAGCCGTCAACCGGTTCGGGAATCTGGTCGCCGACGTTGGCCATGACGAAGGCGCCGGTGCCGTAGGTCGCCTTGACATCGCCCGGCTCGAAGCAGGCCTGACCGAACAGTGCGGCCTGCTGGTCACCGAGCATCGCCGCTATGGGCACGCCGGCCAGTTCAGGGACGACCGACGCGCTCACCGTCCCAAAGGCGTACGCCGACGGGCAGATCACCGGGAGCAGGTCCCGCGCGACGCCAAAGAGCGCGCACATCGGCAGGGACCAGTCGAGCGTCTCGAGGTCCATCAATTGCGTTCGCGAGGCGTTGGACGCCTCGGTAGCGAAGACGCCGCCATCTCGATTGCCGGTGAGCCACCACAACAACCAGCCGTCGACCGTTGAGAGGGCGGGGGCCCTCGCGTGGTCCAGGTAGCCTCGTTCCACGAGCCACCCCATTTTGGTTGCCGAAAAGTAGGGATCCAAGACGAGACCCGTCGTGCGGCGAACGCGCATCTCGTGACCGGCAAGGCGAAGCTCGTCGCATCGCGCGGCCGTGCGACGGTCCTGCCAGACCAGGGCGCGGTGGGCGAGTTGACCGTCGTCGCGGTCAAAGGCGACGGTCGTCTCGCGCTGGTTGGTGATGCCCAGGGCCACGACGCGGTCGTCGCGATCGTCCAGATTCGAAGCCACCTCGCGCAGGGTTGCCACGGCCAGGGCGGCGATCTCGGCGCCGTCGTGCTCAACGTGGCCCGGGCGTGGAAAGTACTGGGTGAGCTCGCGCTGGGCACTGGCTACTTCACTTCCGTCGCGCGAGAAGGCCACGGTACGGATGCTCGAGGTGCCGGCGTCGAGGGCGAGAACGACGTCCACGTCGGCCACGCTAGCCAGCGCGACGGCGCGCTTCGCGCCAAGCAGCGCCAAAGTCCAGTATTTGCAAGGCCGTTGGCCATGACGAAAAAAAGGAGTTGACGTGATGTAATTACAGTGCTGTAATAACACAGCATCTTGCGTTTGGCCGGACCGTGACCACAACATATTGTGGTTAGGGGTGAGATCGTTGCCGATCTCCGATTCGGTTGACGTCGAGGCGCCAAGTGTCGGAAACGTACAAGAAAAGAGTAAGAGACATGGCTATCGCTCCGCAACGGCTCGGCATCGGACTTCGACGGTTCTTCACGGTCGATGATCGTCATCCCTACGACGACGTCGTGTGGGATCGTCGCGACGCGCGCATCACGAACTTTCGCGATGGCTCGGTGGCGTTCGAACAACTCGACGTCGAGGTCCCCTCGTCGTGGTCGCTCAACGCCACGAACATCCTCGCCCAGAAGTACTTTCGCGGCACCCTCGGCACTGCCGAGCGCGAAACCAGTCTCAAGCAGGTGGTGGACCGCATCGTCGACACGATCACGCAGTGGGGCGTCGACGGGGACTACTTCATCGACGACGAGGAAGCCGCGACCTTTCGCGACGAATTGAAGCACCTGCTCATCACCCAAAAGGCGGCGTTCAACTCGCCGGTGTGGTTCAACATCGGCGTGCGAGGCGTACCCCAGCAGGGCAGTGCCTGTTTCATCCTCGCCGTCGAGGACTCCATGCGGTCGATCCTGAACTGGTACACCGAAGAGGGAATCATCTTTAAGGGTGGCTCCGGCGCCGGCGTCAATCTCTCGAGGATCCGCTCCAGCGCCGAACCGCTCGAGGGTGGTGGCACGGCGAGCGGACCCGTCTCGTTCATGCGCGGGGCCGACGCCTCGGCGGGCACCATCAAGTCGGGTGGCAAGACGCGTCGCGCCGCGAAGATGGTCATCCTCGACGCCGATCACCCCGACATCGAGGAGTTCATCTGGTGCAAGGCGCGCGAGGAGCAAAAGGCGCGCGTGCTGCGCGACGCTGGCTTCGACATGGACCTCGACGGTAAGGACATCACGTCGATTCAGTATCAGAACGCCAATAACTCGGTGCGCGTATCGGACGAGTTCATGCGGGCCGTGCTCGATGACGGCGACTGGCACCTGACGGCGCGCAGCGACGGCTCGGTGATTACGACCGTGAAGGCACGCGAGCTCTGGCGCGAGATCGCCCAGGCGGCGTGGGAGTGCGCCGACCCGGGCCTTCAGTTCGACACCACGATCAACCGGTGGCACACCTCACCCAATACGTCGAGGATCAATGGCTCGAACCCGTGCTCGGAGTACATGCACGTCGATAACTCCGCGTGCAACCTGGCCAGCCTGAATTTGATGAAGTACCTGAACACGGACGGCAGCTTCGACGTCGACGCCTTCACGGCGTCGATCGAAGTGCTCTTTACCGCGCAAGAGATTCTCGTTGGGGCCGCCGACTACCCGACGCCCAAGATCGGTGAGAACTCGCGCAAGTTTCGCCAGCTGGGTATCGGCTACGCGAATCTCGGGGCGATGCTGATGGCGTCGGGCCTCGCGTACGACTCCGACGCCGGACGCGCCTGGGCCGCGGCGATCACCGCGCTGATGACGGGTCACTCCTACGTGACGAGCGCTCGCACGGCGGGCCGGTTGGGGCCGCACGACGGCTACGCCGAGAACGCCGAGCCGATGCTGAACGTGTTGCGGATGCACCGCGACGCGTCGTACCTCATCGACGCGACGTTGGCGCCGCGGGTCCTCCTGGAGGCGGCGCAGGGTACGTGGGATGAGGCCGTTGCGCTCGGTGAGCGTTACGGGTTGCGTAACGCTCAAGCATCGGTACTGGCCCCAACGGGCACGATTGGCCTGCTCATGGACTGCGACACGACTGGTATCGAGCCGGACCTCGCCCTGGTCAAGTCCAAGAAGCTCGTCGGTGGCGGCAACATGTCGATCGTGAACCAAACGGTGCCGCGGGCGCTCTCGGTGCTCGGCTACGACGCGACGGTCACGGCCTCCATCATCGAGTACATCGACGAGAACAAGACCATCGTCGGCGCACCGGGCCTCAAACCCGAACACCTACCGGTCTTCGCCTGTTCGATGGGGGACAACACGATTCACTACCTCGGACACGTGAAGATGATGGGTGCCGTTCAGCCGTTCATTTCTGGGGCGATCTCCAAAACGGTCAACATGCCCGAAGACGCCACCGTCGAAGAGGTTGAGAACCTGCACCTAGTGGCGTGGCGCCTCGGCGTGAAGGCGGTTGCCATATACCGGGACAACTGCAAGGTTGGCCAGCCGTTGTCGACGACGAAGAAGGCGGACGCGGTGTCGCCCGAAGTGGCCGCCCAAGATGCCGCGACGGCCGAACTCTACGCGCGAATCACCAAACTTGAGTCGGCTCTCGAGTCGGCGAGAAGCGAAACGTCCCACGTCGTGGTTGGCGCCGTCCGCGAACGGCTGCCGCGTCGACGCGTGTCGACGACGTTCGCTTTTCGGGTCGCGGACTGTGAAGGGTACGTCACGGTTGGCGAGTACGAGGATGGCCGTCCGGGAGAAGTGTTCATCAAGGTCTCCAAGCAGGGGTCGACCCTGGCCGGCATCATGGATGCGTTCTCAATCTCGATCAGTCTGGGCTTGCAGCACGGCGTCCCACTGGCCACGTACGTTCGTAAGTACGTCAACATGAAATTCGAGCCATCTGGCATGACTGACGACGCCGATCTTCGAATCGCGACGTCGCTCGTGGACTACATTTTCCGTCGCCTGGCTCTGGATTATCTCGACGCCCGCGAGCGTGAGGAACTCGGAGTTCTCTCTACGAGCGAACGCTTGCAGCCGACGTTGCCGACCGTCGCCGAGCAAGCGACACCATCGCTTGGATTGAGCAATCAGCCATCGCTGATTGACATTGCGCCACCGGCGCGTCAGAGCCCGCCCGCTGTGCCGCCCTTGCTACGTCGCGCGGAGACGCGTGACGCTCCCATGTGCTACCAGTGTGGCAATGTCATGCAGCAGGCGGGGTCATGCTTTGTGTGCTCAAGTTGCGGCGCCACAAGTGGTTGCAGTTGAAAATGGGACTCTTGTAGTGTCTCCTCCTTGTTATCTCCTGCCGGTGGATTGAAGGCTGGGTCTACTGGCTAAACTGGGAATCAAGAGTGCCTCCCTTGGGTCAGTCCCCGAGGGAGGCACTTCTCTTTGGTGTCACACCCGTTGACAAGAGTTGGGACTCTGAGCTCGGGGGTGAATCGATGACATCGACAGTGAAGGTTGTGCGGCCGATCGAGCTTGACGACAAGGTGCTGGCCGCACTCCTCGGCGAGCCACCAATTTTGGTTGAGCACATCACCTCACCGTCGATCCTCGTCTACGGCCGGTTTCATGAAGCAGCCTCTCGATGGCTTCGACGTAAGTACCTGCTTCGTCCTGTCGAGAGCACGGTCAATAGCCACGCAAGCCGTCTGGCACGTTACATCGCCTACTTGAGAAACGAGCGCGGGCTCAACCATCCCGACGAACGCCATGCCGATCTGTTTGCAGCCACAGATGACGACGTACGCGCCTTCTACAGGGCACTGCAGTTCAATCAGGACACTGCAGTTAGTTCCGCGACCTGGCGAGCCCAGCTGTCCACGCTTAAGCAAGTCCACGAGTTCCTACGTGAGGCCTACGGCGTCCCCTTGCCGTTTCGAATGGTCACCTTCACCAATCCAGTGGGCGTCAAGGGAACGACGGCAATCGAATTGCGAGCGCGAACCCGGCAGGGTAGTAGTGGCGTGCCGGTAACACCGGGCTACGCAGAGTTGCTGATTCAGGGGGCTTTGCGAATCGATCGAGATGGGCACCAGATCCTGTCGCGCTCTGTCGATCGCGACACGGCACTGGTGAATCTTGGAATGGCTACGGGGATGCGTCATGAAACGCTCGCCACAATAACGATCTATGAGATTCCCGCGCTGACGGAACGACCCTTCACGTCGATACGGGTTCCGGACTTCATCACGAAAGGCGACGCAGGTGGAGAAGCGCTGGTATTCGCCCATCGATTGCGTGCGGTACATGACTACATCAGCGGTGCCCGTATGGAACTGATTGAAAGTGGCGCGCCCTTCCACCCGGAGAATCCGATT
>JAKBCT010000069.1 GCA_021807655.1 Actinomycetes bacterium
ACGTGCGCTCGCCGGGCGAATTGGCGGTGACCGGGCCGTCGTCGGGGTAGGGTTCGTATTTGACCGAAAAGTAGCCACTGACTAGCCTGCAATGACATTTCGTCGCGAACCCGCGCGGCGCCTGCGTGGTGGGTCACAATGGGTAGAGTCGCCCGAAGGGGGTTCCATGAGTCTGAGCCAGAGCAATTACCACGCGGTCATCAAGGTGATTGGTGTCGGTGGCGGGGGCGTCAACGCGGTGAATCGTATGGTCGCCGCCGGGCTGCGCAACATTGAGTTCATCGCGGCGAACACTGATGCCCAGGCGCTGCTGCTGAGCGAGGCGGACCTCAAAATCGATATTGGGCGCCAGTTGACCAGGGGGCTCGGCGCGGGGAGCGACCCCGAAATTGGCCGTCAGGCGGCCGAGGAGCATCGGGCGGAGATCGAAGAGGCGCTCAAGGACACCGATATGGTCTTCATCACCGTCGGCGAAGGCGGGGGCACGGGGACGGGGGCGGCGCCCGTCGTCTCTGACATAGCGCGTTCGCTCGGCATTCTCACCATCGGTGTGGTGACCCGACCATTTTCCTTCGAGGGTAAGCGCCGTGCGACGCAGGCTGAGAAGGGAATCGAGGCGCTGCGCGGCAAGGTGGACACCCTCATCGTCATTCCCAACGACCGGTTGCTGTCGGTAACGGCCGCCGACACCTCCATGCTCGACGCCTTCAAGATCGCCGATGACGTCCTGTTGTCGGCCGTGCGCGGCGTGACTGACCTCATCACGGTGCCTGGGCTCATCAATACGGACTTCGCTGACGTTAACGCCATCATGCGCAACGCCGGCAGCGCCATCATGGGCGTCGGCCAATCGACGGGCGAAGGACGCGCGGTGAACGCGGCCCGGGCGGCGATCACGTCGCCGCTGCTGGAGGCCTCCATCGACGGGGCCCGCGGCATCCTCATGAATATTGTGGGTGGATCAGGTGTTACGCTCACCGAAGTCACCGACGCCGCCAACATTATTCACTCGGTGGCTCACCCCGACGCGAATATCATCTTCGGCAGCGTGATTGATGACTCGATCGGTGATGCCGTTCGCGTCACCGTCATCGCCGCGGGCTTTGATCACCAGAACCCGGCCAAGACACCGTTGTCGCCGTCGACTTCGAGCCAGCCCGTCATGACCGAGGGGCCGCGTACGGACATCTTTAGTACCGCGAACGACGACTTCTTTGACGTTGGCGGCGATGACGATCTACCCAGCTTCCTCCGCTGACGCTGCGCTGGTCGAGCGCGTTCGCGCGAATCTCGAGGCGGTGCGTCATCGAATCGCCGCCGCCGGCGGCGACGTGGCGCGCATCCGGGTGGTCGGCGTCACCAAGTCGCTGGGACCCGACGCGGTGCTTGCCGCGGCCGGCGCAGGTCTCACGAGCGTGGGAGAGAACTACCTACGCGAACTTGAGGTCAAACGAGCCGCCGTTGGCGCGATTGGGGTTCGCTGGCACTTCCTGGGCGCGCTGCAGTCGAACAAGATCCGTCGGGCGGCGCGAGCCGCGGACGTGCTCTGCGGGGTCTCACGACTGAAGGAACTCACGTCAATTGCCGGTGCCGCCGCGGGCGCGTCGGTCTACGTTGAAGTCGAAACGACGGGCCTGCCCACGCGCAACGGCGCACCGGTGGCGCAGGTGGCCGATCTCGTGGACGCGGGACGCGCCCTGGGGCTCGACGTTCGGGGCTTGATGACCGTTGCCCCGCCGGATGTGGACGGGGCCCGGCGGGCGTTCGCCCTGACGAAGGAGCTCGCTGACCAATTGGATCTGGCCGAATGCTCGATGGGTATGAGCGACGACTTGGAACTGGCCTGCCAGTACGGCACGACCGAGTTGCGCCTCGGCAGGGCGCTCTTTGGGCCGCGGCCGGCTTTGAGATGAGCGTGACCTAACATGGTTCCGGGCTACGGCCGCGAGGGGAGCACATGAAAGATACATTCCGAAAGGCGCTGGGATTCCTCGGGCTCATCGAGGACGACTACGGTGACTACGCGTCGAGCGTGCCCGCGCGCCCCTTTACGGATCAGCCGGACTACGCCGACGAGCCCGACTGGGGTCGAGGGCCCTCGAGCGCCAATCGCCCTTACCCTACGGCCCCCGCCGGGCCCGTAGCGCCACGATCGCAGCCCGCGACCCGCCGACCCTCGTCGATCTCCGTGCTCGACAGCGCCGGCGGACCACCTCGCGTGCGCCCCATGCCGAGTCCGCGCCCACGACCACCGGCGACGCTCGCTAACGAGTACGAGCCGGCCATTTTGTTCCCCCAGTCCTACAACGAGTCGCGGCGAATTACGGATCTGTTGCGCAGTTCGCGGGTCGTGGTCCTGAACGTCAGTGACGTCGAGCCGGCGGAGGCGCGACGACTGGTGGACTTCGCGTCAGGGACTGCTTACGCCCTCAGTGCGAAGATTGAACGGCTTGATCTGGGTATTTATCTGATCTGCCCCCAGGGTTCACATTTCAGCGTCGAGGCTCGGGCCTCGCTGCGCGCGTCGCGCTATCGATCGCTCGACGCGCTATGAGCCTGATCCACCTGCTGCTGTCGCTCTACATCTGGGTGTTCATCATCGCGGCGCTGCTCAGCTGGTTCCCGTCGTCGAGTTCGGGTGGCGTCGCCTCGCTTCGCCGCGCCCTGGGAACCGTGACCGAACCGGTCCTGCGTCCCCTGCGCCAGATTCTGCCGCGCCCGCAAGTCGGCGGCGTTGGGATCGACTTCTCGGTGCTCGTGGCGATCATCATCCTCGATATCATCAACACCGTTATCTGAGCGAACCACGTTGGCGCGGTCGTTCGACGGTAGGGTGGCGGGTATGGACAGCACCGACAACGCCCGCTCCGCCCTGGACACCATCGATACCGTCGCCTTCAAAGTCGGCCTCAAGGGGTACAACGTCGACGAGGTCGACGAGTTCTTAGAACGCCTCTCGGTCGAGGCTCGTCAGCTGAAGGACCAACTGCAACAACAGCGCCAACAGTTACGTCAGGCGGCCGAACGGATCAACCAGCTCGAGGCGTCGCGGGGAACCGCGCCGGCCACCCCGGCACCGCCGGCCGCACCGCCGGCCGCACCGCCCCCCGCGCCACGAACCGCGGGCACTGGTGCCGAGCAGGTCACCTCCATGATCGCGATGGCCCAGCAGTTCATCGACCACGCCCAGCGTGAGGCCGACGAAAAGGCTCGAGAACTGACCGTGGCCGCTCAAGAACGAGCGCGACAGATTGTTACCGAGGCCCGAAGTCGCGCCGAAGACGAAGTGAATCGGCTCAATGGTCTCAAACAGCGACTGAGCGAAGACGTCGAGATGCTCGCGCGCCAGCTCGACGTTGAGCGTACGCGTCTCAGTGCCGCACTCAACGAATTTGCGCGGTGGATCGAAGCGTCCCTGCGCCCGGGTGGTTCAAACGATGATGGTCCGAGATCGGTCGTCGCAACGTCGCCAGCGCCGAGTGCGCCCTCAGACGCCGTCGCGAGCCCGCCGACGATTGGCCAGGTCTTGCCGTTTGAAGCACTTGACCGGGAGAGTCGAGGCTAACGCCGCCGCGCCAGGGACAATTCGTGACCGCGGGGGTTGGTGACCGGTCCCCGTCGGTGCGATCGGGCGACGTGGTCCCCGTGGTTGCTCGGTGCCAATCCAGCGTGATGCTCGGCGTGCTCGGCGAAGGTCGAGCCGTGCGGCGCGGCGATCGTTGACGTCGCGTCCTTCGCTCGGTGGCCGTGGTCGCTCGGAGGCATCGCGCGAGACCACTCGAGATGGGTCTTGGTCGTTGCGCGACGAGGATCTCGAGCCGTCGTTGGCGCGACGTAGACACATTGGCACGATCGATGCTCACCCGAGCTCGTATGTGCCGCAAGACGCACCACGACTGCTAGGGTCGGCGGGCACGAAACTACGGCCCGAAGGAGCACCCGATGTCCGCCAATTCCGCCAAGTCCAAGAAAACAACGTCCGCCGCGGCGCCATCCAAGTCCAAGGTTGCCAAGAAGAAGAGCCCGGCCGTGGTGAAGAAAGCGACGACGTCTGGTCGGGGTGGCTCATCGAAAGGTGCGAGTTCGTCTAAGTCGTCCCGCAGCCGCACGAGTGCGGCGAAATCCGCCTCGACCACGAAGAAGGTGAGCCGTGCCACGGTAGCGACGCCGAAAAAGGTTGCCGCGGCGCGCGGCGCGCAGCCGACCAACTCGCCAGCCGCCAAGGCCAAGGCCGCCGCGGCCGCCAAGGTCCAGCGCGAACGTGAGGCGCGAGCCGCTGCGGCGGCGCGAGCCGCCGCAGCCAAGGCCAAAGCCGCGGCCGCCGCCAAGGCCCTGCGCGAACGTGAGGCTCGGGCCGCCGCCAAGGAGCGCGAGGCCAAGGCCAAGGCCGCCGCCAAGGAGCGCGAGACCAAGGCGAGGGCCGCCACCAAGGAGCGCGAGGCCAAGGCCAAGGCGGCCGCCAAGGAGCGCGAGGCCAAGGCCAAGGCCGCCGCCAAGGAGCGCGAACTCCAGCGCAAGGCGCGTGAGAAAGCGGCGATCGAGACCAAGAAGGCGCGCGAGATTGAGGCCAAGAAGAGGGCGGTCGAGGCCGAGCGGCAGCGCAAACTTCGTGAAATCGAGCGGCGCAATCTCGAGGAGTTGAAGCGTCAGGAACGACGAGAGGCCGAGGAGCGCAAGCGCCAGGAGGCCCTGGAGCGCAAGATGCACTCCAAGCCGTACGAGCACGACGTCGCCTTGCTCGCCGAATTGCGTGATCTACTGGTGGAGAGCCGCACCGTAACGGCCGTGCAGATCGGTGTGCTCGAGGCGGCGGTCAACGACCTGCTCGAGGGACGCGAGCGGCCCGAATACGACGAAGAGGACGGTAGCAGCGCCGGTTCGGACTACGACCGCGATCAGTTGAAGATGCAATTGGACAACGAACGATTGAAGGTCGACCTGATTGAGGTGGCGCTGACGCGGGTCGAGGACGGCAGTTACGGTCGTTGTGACAGCTGCTTCGAACCGATCGCGAAGGCCCGGCTCTTGGCGCAGGTGCCGGTCTTTACCTGCGTGACGTGCCGCGCGAACGGCTAAGAATCCCCGCCTACGTCGCGGCGCTGACCACGGCCGTCGTCGTGGTCGCCATTGACGAGGCGAGTACCGCGTGGGCTCGTCGGGCACTCGCGCGCCATGCGGTGCACGTGCTGGGTCCGTTGTGGCTTCGATTGCAGTTCAATTCGGGCGTGTCGTTTTCGACTCATCCGGCCGGACCGCTCGTCCTTACGGTGGTGACCAGCGTCGTAGCGCTGGCGATGCTGATTGGCGCGCTTCGCGCTCGCCGGGGCGCGCCGGCGTACGGGTTCGGTCTCATGTTCGGTGGCGGCGCGGCCAACGTCGTGGACCGGTTGGTGGCCAGTTCGCACCGGGTGACTGACTTCATCGCCGTCGGGTCCTTTCCGGTCTTCAACGAAGCCGACGTGGCGGTGACCGTGGGATGCGTCGTTCTGATCGTGGTGGCCCTGCGGGGCGGTACCTTGATGAGACGATGAGTGAAGCCAACGGTTCGGCCGCCGAGGTCGTGGACGTGACCGTTCCCGCGGGCCTGCACGGCGTGCG
>JAKBCT010000070.1 GCA_021807655.1 Actinomycetes bacterium
GCGATTCTGCCACGTGGCGGCCGTGGTGGACGGGGCCGCGATGGCGCTGCCCACCCTGCACGCCCGCGAAGGCGACGCGCTGTATCTACACGGGAGTCGATCCAACGAGGTCCTTAAGTCCGTGGTCGCGCGCGGCGAGGCGTGCGTAACCGCGACCCTGTACGACGGGATCCGGCTGGCGCGCAGTGGGTTCGAGTCATCGATCGCGTACCGGTCCGTCGTCGTCTTCGGTCGTGCCGCAGTGATCAGCGACCACGCCGAGAAGCGACGCGTACTCGACTACTTCGTCGACGCTGTACTACCCGGACGATCCGGCGAAGTTCGTCTCGCGACCGACGCCGAGGTGCGCGGGACCATGGTGGTGCGCGTCGAGATCGACGAAGCCTCAGCCAAGGTATCCGAGGGGCCGACCGAGGACGATGAGGCCGACCGAGCGCTGCCGATCTGGTCCGGCGTCATCCCCGCGTCCATCACGTTCGGATCGCCCATTGCGTCGCGCGACGGTGCCATGGCGGACGGCGCGATTCCGGTGCCCCGTTCAGTCCACCGGCTCAGCGCCATTGCGCGAGTTGGCGCGCTCGCCCGTGCCGTCGCCTCGCTCGACGCGGTTGACGATCGTGAGCGAGACGCCATCACCGCCACGCTCGAGTTTCTTGAGCGGGCGCCGGAGCCGTTCGACTCGGTGTCCAACGACCACCACGTCACGTCGTCCGCCTTTGTCGTTTCGGAGCGCGGCGTGATCTTGCACCGGCACCTACGCTTAGGGATCTGGGTGCAGCCGGGTGGCCACGTCGACCCGGGCGAGACGCCCGAGCAGGCCGCCGTACGCGAAACCCTTGAGGAGACAGGCTTGGTCGTTCAACATCTCACGCCCCCTCGGCTGTTTCACGTTGATGTGCATCCGGGACCCGCGGGCCATACGCACTTCGATCTGCGCTACGTCGTGCGCGCCGAAGCGGTCGATCCGACGCCACCGTCGGGCGAAAGTCCCGACGTCCACTGGTTTTCCTTCGCCGAGGCGATGGAGCGCGCCGAACCGGCGCTGCGGCCGGCCCTCGCGGCCCTCGACGTGTTCGTCGCACGGACGTTCAGCGAGCGGCGCCGGTGAGCGACCACGATGCGCTGGGGGCGTTGCTAGACGCCGATCGGTGGATCGAACGCGTTAGCTTTCAGCGCAATCATCTGGCCGAAGCGGACGAACTCGAGGCTGTCGAGTCAGTCCTGCGTGCCGAGGCGGCCGCCCTGCGCGACGCGCAGGCTGCCGCAGCGCCGGCACGGGTGGCCTACGAGGAGGCGTCCGAGCGGGCCGACCGACTGCAGCGGCGGCGGCGCGAACTCGAGACCGCACTGGCCGTTTCGACCGCGAGTTCGCGCGACCTGACGGCGATGCAGCACGAACTGGCGTCGGTAATCGTCCAAAGTGAGCGCGACGATGAGGTGGCGCTCGGAATGCTGGTCGAGGTGGAAGAGCGCGACGCCGCCATCGAGGCACTGCGCGAGGTCGCGCGAGCCAACGCCGCGCGCCGCGAGTCATTGCGCGTGACGGTGGACGAGCTTCGGGCCACGCTGGATGACGAGATCGCCGTCCTTCGGGCGACGAGAGCCACCCACGCGTCGGCGGTCTCGGGGCCGTTGCTCGATCGATACGAGCGCGCTCGGGCCCGCGCGGGCACGTCCGGGGCGTCGCGGGTCGTGGAGGGTCGTTGCGACGGCTGTCGAATCGCCCTGGCGCCGCTGGACGCGGATCGCGTGAGGGCACTCGCGGATGACGAATTCATGGAGTGCCCCTCGTGCGGAAGGCTCCTGCTGCGGTGATCATCCTGATTCGACATGGTCAGACGACGACGAACGCACGTCAGTTGCTCGTCGGGCGAAGTGACCCGGAGTTGACGGCACTCGGGGAGCGTCAGGCACGAGCGCTGCGGCGCCGTCTCGAGGGTGTCGTTGCGGTATGGAGTTCGCCGCTGCGGCGAGCTCGCCACACCGCCGCGCTGGCGATCCCACATCTCGACGCTGTCGTGAAGGAGTCGTTCATCGAGGTTGATTACGGATCGCTGGACGGTCAGCCACTGTCGTCGGTCAGCGCCGACCAGTGGCGGGCCTTCGAGTTTGATCACGACCTCGCCTTGGGTGACGGCGAGTCGCTCCAAGAGGTTGATCAACGAGTCCACGCCGAATTAGACGCGCTGCTCGCCGACCGCGCCAGTTTGCTGCACGACCACCACCGTCACCTCGCGATCGTCAGTCACGTGAGTCCCATCAAGTCAGCAACGGTATGGGCGTTGGGTGTCTCGGGCTCGGTCGCCTGGCGTACGCGCCTGGACAATGGATCGATCACCACGATTGGGATGCGCCAAGACTCACCCACGCTCGTGCACTTCAACCTGGTTCCGCGAATCGACTGATCAGCGCAGGGCCGTCGCGACGGCGGCGAAGTGCAGGCCGGCGCCCACGAGCGTGCAGACGTGAAACAGTTCGTGGTAGCCAAAGACGCGGGCGTTTCGCCCCGGTCGCTTGGCGCCGTAGAAGACCGCGCCGATCGAATACGCCACGCCGCCGCCCACGACGAGGACGAAGGTCGTGGCGCCGCCGCCCCGGTAGATTTGGGGCAGGACACCGACCGCGGCCCAGCCGACGACCAAGTACGGCAAGGTGTTGACCCATTTCGGGGTGTCGAGGGCCAGCTGGCGAATGGTGATTCCGGCGGCGGCACCGGCGCCGATGACGAGCAGTAAGACCAGACGAATGGTCCCGTGCATGGTCAGGCCGGCCACGGCGAGGTACGTGCCGGTGATGGCCGCAAAGATGGCGGAGTGGTCGGCCCGTCGCCACGCGCGACGTTGCGTCGGGCTCCAGTTGCCGCGGTGGAAGAGTGCGCTCGTGGCCATCATGGCGCCGACGCCGATGACGAAGCAAGAAACCCAGGCGACCTGCGCCGGGTTGCGTGTTCGCTCGTACAAGATGGGCGACGTCGCGAGTAAGACCACCACGCCGACCGCGTGGAACCAGCCGCGCAGGCGAGGTTTGCGTGCCGAAGTCGTGGCGATTTCACTCGTGGACACTAAACAACCCTACGCGCGTTACACGACGGAGCCCGCCCGCTCCATTGCTCGGAGCGGGCGGGCTCTCGCGGTTTGGCCCCCCCAGCCAATAGGATGAAGATAGTTCGTTTCCTCCCGCGGGGGTAAACCAGCACATCCGCAACTACGGTGTTGTGAGCAAGTTCACATGGAGGAACGGTGAGGCGTCGAACATTGGGCCAGGGACTCGAGGTCGCCGAGCAGGGACTCGGCTGCATGGGGATGAGCGAGTTCTACGGTCGCGGCGAGGACGGCGAGTCGATCGCCACGATCCACGAGGCCCTCGATTCGGGCGTGAACTTTCTTGATACCGCGGACATGTACGGTCCCTTTACCAACGAGCGTCTCGTGGGACGGGCGATCGCGTCTCGGCGCAACGACGTGGTGCTCGCGACCAAGTTCGGCCTGCAACGCTCGCCCGACGGCCAGATGATCGGCGTCAATGGCCACCCCGACTACGTGCTCCAGGCGTGTGACGACTCGCTCCAACGACTCGGGGTCGAGGTGATCGACCTCTACTATCAGCACCGCGTTGACCGTACGGTGCCGGTGGAAGAGACCTGGGGGGCAATGCAATCGCTCGTTCATGCGGGCAAGGTGCGCTTCCTCGGCATCTCGGAGGCGTCACCGGCGACGATCGAACGCGCGCACGCGGTGCACCCGGTGTGCGCGGTGCAGAGTGAGTATTCGCTGTGGACGCGCGATCCGGAAGATGAGGTGCTGGCGACGTGTCGACGCCTGGGTATTGGCTTTGTGGCGTACAGTCCTCTGGGCCGTGGATTCCTGACCGGCGAGCCGGCTAACCGTGACGGGGCCGACGACCGTGACTTTCGAAAGAATCATCCACGCTTCGTTGGCGAAGCGCTCGAACAGAATCTTGGCTTGGTGGCGAACCTCGCGGCGATTGCGCGTGCCAAGGGCGTGAGCGTGGCCCAACTGTCGCTGGCGTGGGTGCTCAGTCGAGGCACCGATGTCGTTCCGATTCCGGGGACGAAGCGGCGCCGCTGGCTGCGCGAGAACATCGCCGCCAGTGACATCACGCTGGAGGCGGACGAGATCGCCAGTTTAGAAGCCGCCGTACCTCGCTCGGCGGTGGCGGGCGACCGCTATCACCGCCAAGGCATGCAGTCGATCAACGGCTAAGCGTCACGAGCGCCCCGTCTTGTAGCGCAACGACCTGATCACACCACGCGATGACGTGGGGGTCGTGCGTGGCGGCGATGACCGTTACGTGGGCGTCGTCCAGCAGCCGCAGGACGGCCACGGTCTCCTCGCGCCCCAGCCCGCTCGTCGCCTCGTCGAGCATGACGATCGAAGGACCGATCGCGAGGGCGCGAACAATCGCGATTCGCTGGGCCTCGCCGCGCGAGACGTCGGTCCAGCGCGTCGTGGGCTCGATGTCGAGACCGAGTGCCGCCAAGTCGCGCTCGACCGAACGCGAGACCGTTCGACCGAGGTTCACGACGTCGTGAGCGTAACCGCGCAGTAACCCGACGTCGCTAGGAACGTAGGCCAGATGAGCGCGCAGCGTCGGCTCCGCGATGTCGCGTAGCGGCGTTGCACCAATGCAGATGACGCCGCCGTCGACGTCGTCCAGACCCGCGAGTGCGCTGAGCAAGGTCGACTTGCCCGTACCCGACGGTCCGGTGATCGCGACGCGCTGGCCGGGCCGGGCAACGAATGATCCCTGGTCGACAAGGAGTCGATCGCCTTCTCGAATGGTCACCCGATCGGCCACGACGCTGGAATCCTGCGGCCACGGCGCAGAACGGGTCGCGGTGGGCTCCTCGAGTTCCTCGAGTCGTTCGGCCGCGGCGATGACGGCGATCGCGCTTTCGAGACCGACGCGCACGACGCCGAGACCCTCGGCGGTGCTTAGTGCCAACAGCGTCGCGACGACGGTCCACACCGGGGCTGAGGCTGGTGCCATTCGGTACAGTGCGCTCAGCGCCAGTGCGGTGGTGACCGGCACGACGAGCGACGACCAGATCGCCCGCCGTTGCGCGCGGTTCTCGGCGCGCGCTAACTGGAGTCGAGGACCGCGCAGACGATCGTCGAGGTAGCCACGTGCGCCGATCAAGATCATCTCGGGGCCCGCGGTACCGAGTTCAACGAGCGTGGCCCGGAAGGCACCGCGCTGGCGACGTAGGTCTCGGTCAGCGGCGACGCGCGGGGCGAGGTCGGCGACGAGTCCGAGCACGCCCAGCGTCTGAATCACTGCGATGGCGCCGGCCGCTCCCAGCCATCGGCCGCCGGGCGAGAGTCCCGCGATCACTGCGTCGCCAACGACCAACGTGACGATGGCGCCGAAGGACGGTACGACGAAGCGGAGCCAGAGATCCTGCAGTTCGTCGGTGTCGCGCAGCGCTCGTTCCAGCAAATCGCCACTGGCGTACACACGCCAGCGGCGCATCGGCCAATGGCCCACGACTGACACGAGCCAGCGGCGCCAACGAGTGACGGCGGCGAAACCCAACTGATGAGCGCTCATGCG
>JAKBCT010000010.1 GCA_021807655.1 Actinomycetes bacterium
GCGAGAGCTCCAGTAGGGCGAGGGTCGTATAGACGATCTGACGCGGGAGCAGCAGGAACTCGACGTCGATCACGGCCAGGGCGAACAGGCCAGCGAGCAGAATCAGCAGTGCCGGTAGATCCGCGTTAGAGCCGACCCGCGCGCTCGCACCCGCAAAAAGTATTGCGGTACCCAGTTCGACGAGGGGGTAGCGCATTGCGATCGGATGAGCGCAGGAACGGCACTTTCCGCGCAAGACGATCCACGAAATGACCGGGATGTTGTCGTAGGTCGCAATCGATTGGTTGCAGTGCGGACACGCCGATCGCGGTCGCACGATCGATTGGTGTCGAGGCACCCGATAGATCACGACGTTGAGAAAAGATCCGACGACAAGCCCGAGCAGCGCACATCCCCCGATGAGCAGACTCAACACGACCCACCACCGCTGTTCCGCGCCGGTTCGCGTCGCTGAGCAAGACGTCGGGCTCGCCGATTTCGTGGTCGGCTCGTGATGGAACGGGTTTCGAGCACGCGCGACGCCCTTTTTGACCGGTGGTGGATACACCAGTATCGCAGGTTGGCTCGGTATAGTTCGAGGAGACTGGCGAGAGGTCGGCGACGCCACGGCGTGGTGGTTGCGGTTGCTCAGCCAGACGGAGAGGAATCTGCTCTTGGGCAACGTTTTGAGTCCACGGTACCGATATGGTGCGAGTTTCATCGACGAGGCGTCCGGTGTCCGCTTCGAGGGACATCACCCCTTTGAGCGACCCGATTTGTGGAACCGGTACCTCGAAGATGCGGAGGGGAAGTACCGGAGTTTCGGATTTGAGGGAACCCTACGTCGTCGCGAATTGGACGAGGGCCAGGGTGTGCCGCTCTTCTTCGTCGGCTTCGCGCCGAATGGCGATCCGGTCGCGGGGCTCCGCTTCCACGGGCCGCTTGAGAATCGGTGGGATGCGGCACTGATTGAGGAGATGGCGGACCTACCCGAACTCGACGAGATCGGTTCCCTGATCGATAGTGAAGCCAAATTCGGCATCATTGAGGCCAAGGGGGGCTGGGCCAAAGGCGAGGCTGTTCTCGGAGTCCGCATGGTCGCAACCATTTCGCGGATCATGACGCACGCCGCGGTTTGGCTGGGCGCCGAGCGCACGATCGCCGCGGTCTCCGATCTGTTGATCCCGGTTGGCAAGGTTGCCGGCGGCGAGGTACTCAGTCGCAATCACGTACCGTTCCCCGACGAGCGGTATCGTACCTACGCGGTCACATGGCAGCGCTCACGGTCGTATGACCTCGCCGACGAGACTAATCAGCGCGCGCTGCGTCTCGAAGCGGAGCAACTCGCGCGCGGTCCGCGCGCGAGTTGCGCTCGACCCGTCGACGTCGCCTCGGTGCGTACGCACTCGTTCCAGCCGCTGGTTCTTGACGTCGCCACTCGCAGTGACCGCGAGGTATTGCGTATTCTTCGCGAAGATCCGTCACTGCAAGTCATCGATCAGCTCGATGACCAGCGCAGTGCACTCGCCGAGCTTAAGCCGGCGGCGTCGTTGAACCAGTTGAACGAGTCGCCGCGCTGGATCTACTACCCGTGGCGCCGGGCCGTCGTGCGACTCCTCGGGCCGCGATCCTTCGCGAGGGTTCGACTCGATCGCAACCGAAACAAGTTGACCCACGAAGAACAGAGTCGACTTCGCGGCCTGCGAGTCGGGGTCGTTGGCGCGAGTGCGGGACACTCTATTGCGCACGTCATCGCGATGGAGGGACTCGCGGGTGAGATCCGACTGGCTGACTTTGACTCGATCGACCTCACTAACCTCAATCGGATTCCCGCGAGTGTGCTCGACCTCGGAGTGAACAAAGCCATAGTGGCCGCTCGGCGAATTGCCGAGATCGATCCCTTCGTCCGAGTATCGGTCCTGAGCGAAGGGGTCACCGCCGACAACCTTGATCGCTTTCTCGACGGTCTCGACGTCGTGATCGAAGAATGCGACTCACTGGACATGAAATTTCTCGTGCGCGAGCAGGCCCGCGCCCGTCGCATTCCAGTCTTCATGGAAACGAGTGACCGAGGGGTCCTTGACGTCGAGCGGTTCGACCTTGAGCCCGGGCGTGCGGTCTTCCACGGACTGCTCGGCGACGTCACCGCTGAGAAGGTGGCGGGACTCACACTGTTGGAGAAGGGTCCGTACCTCCTGCGGATACTTGGGGCGGACGAGGTGTCATCGCGTGGGGCCGTCACGTTCTTCGAGATCGGCACCACGATCACCGGGTGGCCCCAGCTCGCGAGCGAGGTGACCCTTGGCGCCGCAACAGTGGCCGCCGCGGTTCGTCGACTTGGACTCGGTGGAGACCTGCCATCGGGCCGGGTGCGATTTGACGTCGAGGAGATACTCGGGGGACTCGCTCCCGTCGACCTCTCGGTCGACGCGGATATCGATCTCTCGGCGCCACCGCCCTTGGACCCAGTGCCCGAGGATGGCGACGACGTGACCATGATCGTCGACGCCGCGCGACGCGCACCGTCGGGTGGCAACAGTCAACCGTGGCGTTTCGAGGCTGACGACGATGAAATCCGGTTTTTCCTCGTTCCCGAACGTACCTCGGTAATGGACGTGCAGCATCGCGGGAGCTACGTTGCGCTCGGTGCTGCGCTGTTCAACGCGCGCGTGGCCGCAGCGTCGCGCCATCGGCTCGGAACGATCAAACTCTTCCCCGACGGCGCGCCGAGTCATCACGTGGCCACGCTCCGTCTCGGTGAGACAACCGATCAACAGATAACGCCGTTGAATCCGTTGATCCCCAAACGAGTCTCGAATCGTCAGCCCGGTCAACCTGCGCCTATCGACCGCAATGTCGAGGATCTCCTGGCTCGAGTCGTCGCCGCCGAAGGCGCGAACCTGCGCCTCATTTCTGATCGACTTCGACTGAACGAAGGCGGCGAACTCCTTGGTCAGTGTGATCGTCTTCGCTTCCTGATCCCCCAGGTTCATCAGCAGATGCTTGGCGAACTCAAGTTCCCGGGTCGTGACCCCCTCGACGAAGGTCTTGACGTGCGAACGCTGGAGATGGATCCGACGAGTATCGCCGCGGTGGGACTGTTGCGCCGACCCGACGTCATGGCGCACTTGGTCGATTGGCGGGCCGGTCAGATGCTCGGTCTACGAACGCAGCTGTTGGTCGGCACGAGTTCCGCGCTCGCGGCAATCACCATCCCTCGCGCCGACCCGTTGTGGTACGTGCGCGCCGGGGCAGCCATTGAGCGGTTTTGGTTGAGCGCCCAACTCCACGGTCTCGCCGTCCAACCCGTCGCTCCGATTTTCCTTTACGCGACGGACGATGGGGACTTGCTCTCGCTCGGTGGTGAGCGGCACCTTGATCACATGCACAGCCTTCGTGGACGGTTCGCGACGCTGTGGGATCTCGACGATGGTGAGGCAGTGACAATGGTGCTACGAGTCAGTCACGCCGTGCCAGCGAGTACCCAAAGTATTCGGCGGCCGCTCTCCGAGGTCCTCGCACGCGAGGTCGATTCGGGCGAGGTTCCGGTGGAAATAGGCACATAAAATACTTCTTGCCTAATTCGTGCGGTCGTCGTACTATTGCTGGACGTGGCCTCGTGCCGGTCACGGGATGATTCGGGTACGAGCGACAGTGTGCGCTGTCATGAGGGATTAGGGCAATTCATGGACAGTACCGTCGATTCCTATATGGAGCGGGTACGCAACGAGGCTAAGTTCGTCGTCGAGTCACTCGTTCACGTTGTCGCGGGCACCGAGGTGGTGGCGGTGTTCGCCGGCGAGAACACCGTGGTTCCGGATTTCGAGATGGACCCCATGGTTGCGCCCGGTGCCGAGGATGCTTACGGGGTGATCATCACGCGCGTGCGCGCCGCATTGAGCGAACACGCGGCGCTCGGTGCGTTCACCTGTGACGTCTACGGGGTCGAGTGGGGTGTTCTCGCGGAGCCGATCTACGGCCAAGATGAGCGAGCCATTGGCGCGCTCGTAGTCGCGCGTCACGGTCGCACGTGGTCCAAGCGCGAACGGTCGGTCGCCAGAGCTTTCGCTAGCCTGCTCAGCCACATCGCTACGCTCGCCGTGCGAGAGCGCGCGCTGTTGCACCAACAGCGATTGGACGAACTTGTGGCGAGCGTGGCGGAGCATCTCATGCCCGCGACGGCGGCCACGCGCGGTGAGGTTCTGCAATGGACGATTCGGGCGCTCGGTGAGTTCTTAGGGTCCGACGTCGCGTTGATGCGTCGCAACGACCACGTTCGTGGCCTGAGCATCTTCGAGGCCGAGTGGCCGGTGCGCGAGAACATTCCGGATCCCGATCCGCTCGGTGAGGTCCCCTTTGAGTCTGACCCGATCTTCGCGGCCACGC
Organism: Actinomycetes bacterium; assembly: GCA_021807655.1. The sequence continues at coordinate 4,366 of JAKBCT010000010.1, forward strand.
GTGACTTGAAATCCCCCTACCTCACCGGCATCGCCGATGACGTTGACGATGAATACAAGCAGCACATTGAAGAGGTCGCCGGTCCGACACCAGCTGGCGGCGCCGCCGTACCACTCATCATGGGTGACACGACGTGGGGGGTTATCGGCTTCATCCACTTCCAGAGTCACGCGTGGGTCCCCGCCGAGATCAATGCCCTGCAGGCGGTGGCCTCCATGCTCGTCCAGCTCCAGGCGCGAATTGAAGCCGAGGAGCGGATCATCTTCAACGCGAATCACGACGAATTGACAGGGATGGCGAACCGGCGGGCGCTCATCACCGAATTGAAGATGCGACTTGCCCAACGCCGGGACACCGCAGTGATGGTGATCGACCTCGATCGCTTCAAGGTCATGAATGATTATCTGGGGCACGTCAACGGTGACCGGCTCCTCATCACGATGGCCGACCGAATTCAAACAAGCATCCGAGCCGGAGACTTCACCGCGCGCCTCGGCGGTGACGAGTTCGTCTTTCTCGTCGATCGCGCGCATAGTGAAATGGAAGCGCTGGCGAGTGCCTATCGAATCCTGGAAGTCATCGCTAAGCCCGTCGAAATTGCCGGCCAGGTCATGAATCACACGGCGAGTATTGGCATCGCCCTTTCTCAGCCGGGCGCGAGCGCGGTCGAGATGCTGAGTCGCGCCGACGCAGCAATGTACACCGCGAAGTCGCGCGGTCGAAATCGGGCCGTGTTCTTCGACCGAGACCTGCACCTCAAGGTCGACGAGCGATCGCAGATGGAGCTACTGCTGCGTGATGCGATTGACTCCGGTGGCCTGCGCTTGCATTTCCAGCCCGAAGTCGACCTGCAAAGTGGCAAGTTACTCGCGGTGGAGTCCCTGGTGCGTTGGCAGCATCCCACCCGGGGTTTGCTCGCCGCGGCTGACTTCATCACCATCGCCGAAGAGACGGGTCTCGTTTCCTCGCTGGGCCGCTGGGTCTTCGCCGAGGCATGTCGACAGCTCCGTGACTGGAAGCGCGACTACCCAGATCTCGACTTTACGGTGCGCGTCAATATGTCCCCAGCCGACTTCAAGGTTGGTGATCTCGTGGAATTCGTCGAAAGGTGTTTGGCTCGCTACGACGTGTCTGGGAATCGGTTATGCGTCGAGATCACCGAATACGCGGTCGTCGACGACCCCGAACATACCGCGCGGATCCTTCGCGGGTTCCAGTCGCTGGGTATTGAGATCGCTTTGGACGACTTCGGCACCGGGTTTGCGTCGATGAGTGAGCTGAAGAATCTGCCAGTGGACTTCTTGAAGTTGGACATGAGTTTCGTCATTGGTATTGCGAAGGATCCATTTGATCGAGCGATCGTTGAGGCAATCATCCGGCTCGGACGGGCCCTGGGCAAGGAAATCATCGCCGAGGGTATTGAGACGAGCGTGATCGTCGACGAACTGCTCAAACTCGGTTGTCATCGGGGTCAGGGCTATCTCATCTCCAAGCCCATGGCCCCGGCCGACCTCAGCCGACTGCTGCACGCCGGGGCAACGCCGCAGTCGCTGCTACGGGTAGGCAGTACGACGGAAACCACGTTGGAAGAACTTCCATGGTGAACTCGTTGGAGCGTCCCCTCGTAGAGGAAGGCATCGGCGAGAACAATTACGAGCCGTGGCTGTTCCAGACGATGCTGACCGAGCTCGCCGAAGGAGAACTCGGTATCGGATTCATATACTCCTTGATCGATCGACTGGCCGTTCGTCACGAACTGCGCGACGTGGTCGTCGTACTGAGTCACGAGTCTTTCGGCACTCAGAGTTTCCGACTTGGTGGTCGCGCGGTGTCCAGTGCGATGGCCGCGCGTCTGGGCGACGGCGCCGGCGTTCACTGCGAACCCGACGTCGTGCCCGCCCACGAGGCGGACGCGGTTCGCACGTCGTGCCAACTTGCGCTCTCGCTGCACCTGGCGCGTTTCAACGCGGGACACGATCCTCTCACGAACATTTCGAACCGCCGAAGTTTCGACGTGGCCTTACGCGTCGCCGCGGCGCGAAGCGCCCGTTACGGTTGGTCGTTCACGCTGGTGATGCTCGATCTCAACGATTTCAAGGCGGTCAATGATCGGGCGGGGCACGCCTTCGGCGACTATCTGTTGCGCCAATTCGGTTTCGCGCTTCGCCGGTCGGTGCGAAATGGCGACACGGCCGCTCGTCTTGGCGGGGACGAGTTTGCGGTTATTTTGTCCAACGCGGAAGGCGTCGAGGCGTCGGGATTCGTTGAGCGCCTTCGACAGCAGTTGAAGGAGACCGGTGACCTCGTGGAGTTCACCACGGGGGTCGCAACGTCGCCGCGCGACTCGACGGATCCCTCCGAGTTATTTCGGATTGCCGACGAGCGGCTGTATGAAAAGAAGGGAGCCGGTCATCTATGACGTCGCGAATCGAGGAAGATTTTGAGCTCGAGTTGCGTAGTCTGCCCGGCGTGCTCAACGTGTCAGTGGCGAAACGCGAAGATGGTTCAGTCGACGTGGTCACGTTGCTCGTCTACGGTCTCAACACGAGTGAGACCGAGGGTGTCGCGTCTCAAATTGCGAGTCTCTACTTCCCGGACGCGACGATTCTCGTTGAGGACGCTAACAATGTCTTGACTCCGACGACGATTGATGGAGCGCGGGTGGTGCTGACCGAGGCCAACTGTGACGAGTCGACGGGTGCGTGCGTAGTCGAACTGAGCCATCGCGGTCGACTCGGACGGGGGAGTTCCCGAAGTGGCCCGCTCATCGGCGGCGCCGAGGCAACTTTGATGGCGTTGCGCGATCTCGGCTACGACATTCCGTTCTCGCTTGCGTCGGTGACTAACGTACCGGCCGCGAAGTATTGGCCGGTCATCGTGACGATGCGTTTGTCCGCCGATGGTAGCGAGCGGTTCGGCATCGCCCAGTCGAGCGCCGATGTGGTGGCGTCCGCGAAAGCCACCCTAGACGCGCTGAATCGTTTTCCCATGTCGCAGCGGACTCGATAGTTTCCGTCAGCGATTGCGGTTGGACGGATTCACCGAACTAGTCAGGCAATCGAACGAGTACCAACTCCTCGGACGGATCCGAGTTCCACTCGTCTCTGGGCAGTGGCGTCGCGCGAGTGGAACGTTCTCACGTCGTATCGTGCACGAAGTAACTCGCGAACTCGGGCCCGCAACGCGAAGTTCGACCCACTCACCCCGGGGCGCGGAGACCGTTGCAGCGCTCGAAGACGATCGTCAATTCATCATCGAAACCCTTGCGAGGCTCGAGGCGCACGTGGAAGTGCTCGCAACGCTCGAACCGCTCGACGACAACCCAGTGACCGGCGCACGGTGACGAAGCAGCGAGGTGTATCTCGACCTCGCCGACCATGAGTTCCAATTGGTGGTCCTCGATCACCTACGTAGCGACCCGAGCGGATTCTCCTGGGGGTCTTGACCGCACGACGCGTCGGTGCGAGCATCTGCGATCTCGTGCGGCTGACGTGTTATTGCCTGGCGGAACGTGACCCTACCGGCATCTGCCACTCGCCTTCGAATTAGCTCGCAGTCTCCCATCGTGATCACGTCCCTGTCGCGGTGTTCACGCTTCAACGTCGACCGTGTTCAATGTTCGAGCCATGCCGATAACAAAGTACCTGATACCAGGGGTTTAAGCCTTGCGTATTGCTACACTCGCCAGTACGCTGAGGGCACGGCGAACGAACTGGGGGGTTAGTCGTGGCCGACGCCGAAGCGCCGTTGACACTTGAGTCAGCATTGCTGGAGAGTGACTTCATGGGCGCGACGGGCACCGCCTTTCTCCTGCGCGACGCCACTGGGCGGGTTATCGACTGCAACGACCGCGCCGAACGCCTCTTCCAGTCATCACGCGAGGACCTGATGAGTGACGACCCACTGCGAGTCACCTGGAACCCCGTACACGAGGACGGCACGCCCTTCACGCTCGACGAGCTACCCGCGGTGGCCGCGATTCGCACCGGCGATCCGATCTACGGCGTCATCCAGGGTATCGAGGTCCCGAGCGGCGAACAGCTCTGGTTCACCGTGAACGCCTATCCCATTGTCCGAAACGGGGTAACGCGCGGTGTGCTGATCGCCTACATCGACGCGACCGAGCGCGTTCGGCGCGGTCACGTCGTGGCGATGCTGCTCGATCTGCATCGGTTGGACTCCGAGGCCATCAGCGAGGGCGCGGCACTTCGCCACCTCTGCCATGCGCTTGTCGCGAGCGGTCAGTTCGCTCTCGTCTGGGTCGGTATCGCACGGGACCAACCCGAGGGTCGCGTTGACATCGTGGAATCCGCCGGCGCCCAGGGTTACGTTTCAGAGGGCATGGTGTCTTGGTCGATTTCCGAGCCCACCGGTCGCGGTCCGGTGGGCACCGCGTTTCGCACGTCGTCGACGGTCACCATTAGCGATCTGCTCGCGGTCGCGCAGATGTCCCCGTGGCGCGAACGGGTCGTGCGCCACGGTCTTCGCTCATCGGTCACTATCCCGTTCAGCCCCGGAGGTGAGCGGGCGGTACTCGCCGTCTACTCGCGCCACCGCAACGCCTTTGACGAGTTGACGGTGTCGGGACTGGAGAACATCGCGCGCGCGGCGGAGCGGGACATCGCCCACGGCGCGGCTGCTCTCGAACTCGCCGCGGCCCTTTCGGGAACCTTGTCAGCGCTCGCTCGGATCACCGAGGCGCGCGACCCCTACACCGCGGGCCACCAGTCACGGGTGGGCACGCTCGCGGCGACCATCGCCCAGCGCCTCGGACTCGAGCCGACGCTGATCGAACGGGTCCGTGACGCCGGTGCAGTGCACGACGTCGGCAAGGTCGCGCTGTCCTCGGAGATTCTCATCAAGCCGAGTCGATTGACGGACCTTGAGTACCGCATGATCAAACGTCACGCGCTGATCGGCTACGAGATTCTCTCCAAAGCGTCGCTGCCCTGGCCGATTCCCGAGGTCGCCTTGCAACACCACGAACGGTTGAACGGCTCGGGCTACCCCAACTCGCTCGTCGGCGACGAGATCATCCTGCCCGCGCGCATCGTCGCCGTTGCCGACGTCGTCGAGGCCATGTCCAATCATCGTCCGTATCGAGCGGCTTTGGGCCTCGAGCAGGCGCTTGACCAAGTGGCCTCGAACGCTGGAACACTCTACGACGCTGAGGTGGTGCGTCACTGTCTCAAGGTCTTTGAGGACGGGTTCGAGTTCACCACCGACCAACCCGAGTCAATTTTCAACGTCTAATCCCTTGACCAGGGGCGAGAGCCCCGGTAGGTTGGCGAAGACGCCAACGGAACGTAGGCGTCAGTGATTCACGGGTCGGGGTGATCATGACGCTCAAAGAGGAACGACCGAGTCCACTGCGCTCGCTACGGTACCTCGACGCCTTCTTGAACTCTACGGTGGTCGGTTTTGCCTACTTTGAAGACGGTGTGGTGCGCGACTGCAACGATGCGATCGCGCGACTGCTGCACACGACGTCCGACCGACTCATTGGTCTTGACGTCTTTGGCGAGGGGTTGCGTCTGGCGAACCGAGAGACCCCGTTCTATATCGAGAATCCGGAGGCCTTCGCGGAGATGGACGCCGATGTCGCCTACCGCGACGTCGTGGTCGGGGTGAATTTCGTCGACGCACCGCGCCGGTGGTTCTCGGTCGATACCTACCCGGTGCCCGAGTTGGTGGATCGCGCCGGGGTGATCGCGTCGTTCTACGACGTGACTCGCGATATCCGTCGTGAGCGGATGCTGCGGCTCTTTAACGAGGTGAGTCGCACCATCGCCGTCGCCGAAGGGGTCAACGAGGCGCTGGCGGGCCTCGTCGAGGGGCTGAGTAGCGTTGGTGGCTACCAGGTGGCGTGGATCTCCGTCGAGACCGGCGACCCCGACGGTCGCCTGGAGATTGCTCAGCGGGCCGGGGCCGTCAGTTACCTCGACGGGCTCGAGCTCACCTCGAACCCATTCTCGAGCCGAGGTCCGACCGGCCGGGCGCTACGCGATCAGTCGGTCCAGGTCGTCCACCACGTCGGTCGTGACGATGACCTGTTGCCCTGGCACGATCGCGCGCGGGCCTTCGGGATCGACTCGATCGTCGCCCTACCGTTCGCGATCGGCGAACAACGGGCCGTCGTGAGCGTGGCCGATCACGACATCTACGTCTTTGACGAGGAGACGATCCTCGAACTGCGCAGCCTGATCGCCGAGGTCGAGATGCTCGTCGCCAGGGTTCGAGCCGTCGCCGACCTACGCGGGTCTCTCGAGGGGACCGTCGCGGCGATGACTCGAATCACCGAGATCCGCGACCCCTACACGGCGGGCCACCAGACGCGCGTGAGCACCCTCAGCCGCGCTATCGCGACGTGGCTCGGCTTGGACGCCGAACAGGTGGACGCGATCGCGAAGAGCGCGGCCCTGCACGACCTCGGCAAGATTGTTGTGCCCGCCGAGATTCTTGGCCGACCGGGCAAGTTGAACGATCTCGAGATCGAGGCAGTCCAGCGCCACTGCACCGTTGGGGCCGAAGTGCTCGAACAGTCGTCGCTGCCGAGCGTGTTCGTGGATGTCGCGCGGCACCATCACGAGCGGCTCGACGGCTCAGGGTATCCCGACGGACTGGTTGGTGACGAGATCTCGCTCCCGGCGCGCATCGTTGCCGTCGCCGACGTGCTCGAGGCGATGACGCACCATCGACCTCACCGGCCGGGCTACAGCGTGGACGAGGCCCTGGTCGAACTGGTCACGGGGGCGGGCGTTCGCTACGACGCGGGCGTTGTCGAGGCCTGCGGGGCGGTACTCGCCTCAGGGTACGAGATCGACGGCTGAGCGAGCCATTGCGGCTCGTGCAGCATTGATGCGGCGTCGTCGGCCGAGACGGCGCGCGAAAAGTAGAAGCCCTGACTGAGTGTGCAACCGGCGCTGCGCAGTCGGTCGAACTGGTCAAGTGTCTCAACTCCTTCGGCAACCACCGAGACGCCGTGTTGTTCGCCGAGGGCGACGATGAAGCCGACCAATGCTTCGTTGTAACCAATGCTGTGGGTCGGTCGCACGAACGACTGGTCGATCTTGACGAACTGGAGGTGGAGGTTCATCAGGTAAGCGAGTGACGAGAGGCCCGAGCCGAACTGGTCGATCGCTACGCCGACGCCGAGCTCGGCCAGTGCGGCGATAATCGCGGCCGACCGGTTGGGGTCGTGTAACGCGACCCGTTCGGCAACTTCGAGCACGAGTCGACTCGCCAGAAGCCCGCTCGCGCCAAGGGCCGAATTGACCATACCTACGAGGTCGTCGTCGTAGAACTGGCGCGCCGAGAGGTTCACCGTGACGTAGGGGGCATCAGCGTCGGTCCACGAAGCCGCCGTGCGCGTGGCCTCGGCGAGCGCGAAGGCACCGAGTTCGCCGATGAGGTCACTCGTCTCGGCGAGGGCGAGGAACTCAGTCGGCTCGACCCAGCCTCGCGTCGGGTGGCTCCAGCGCATCAAGGCTTCGAAGCCGACGACCCGAGATCCCGTGGCGTTCACGATTGGCTGGTAGTGCATGAGGATCTGACCTGAGCTGAGGGCCTGTCGAAGTACCTGAAGTTGCTCGAAGCGCCCCATCGAGTGTTGGTGCAGTATCGGCGAGAAGACGGCGAAGCGTCCGCGGCCGAGGCGCTTGGCTTCGTAGAGCGCGAGGTCGGCCTGCTCGATGAGCGGAGCGTCGGCGGGTGTAGTGGCATCCCAGAGGGCGACCCCGACGCTCGCGCGCTGCTCGATCTCGATCCCGAGGACCACGAAGGGCTCTCTCAGCGAGTCGAGTAGTCGCTCGGCGACGTGCTCGATCTGTTCGGCCTGGTGGACGCCCTCGACGAGGTAGAGGAATTCGTCGCCGCCGAAACGGCTGAGCGTGTCGGCGGTACGCGCGACCTCGCTGAGCCGGTGCGCCACGCCGATCAGTAACTGGTCACCGATGACGTGGCCGTGAGTGTCGTTGACGACCTTGAAGTCGTCGAGGTCGAGCATCAGAACCGCGCCGTAACCGCCCTGGCGGGCGACCTTCGCACGGGCTTGACCGAGGCGGTCCTCTATGAGGGTGCGGTTCGCGAGACCGGTTAGCGGGTCGTGCAGGGCCTGGTGGGCGAGTTGGGCGGTGAGCAGGCGTTCCTCGGTGACGTCGCGTTCGCTGATGACGCTGTAGAGCAGGTTTCCGTCGTTGTCGTAGGTGGCTGAGCGCGAGACCTCGACCACGATGACGCGTCCGTCGCGGTGCAGGTAGCGCTTCACGTATCGGTCGCGACTCACTTCGTGGTCTCGGACGAGCTGGTGGGAACCCTCGGTGACCCCGACGTCGGCGGGGTAGGTGAAGTGCCGCGAGTCGCGGCCGACGAGTTCCTCGATTGAGCGGCCGAGCAGTTCACAGAACGCGGGGTTGGCCGCCACGATACGGTCCTCTGAGTCGGTGAAGGTCATCGGTGACATCGCGGTCTCGAAGGCTAACTGGAACTTGAGGGCCGAGTCGTCGCGTTCGGCCATGAGCTGGCGCATCCGGCTGAGATCGCGAACGGCGGCTAGGGCGAAGCGCTCACCCTCCCACTCGATCGTCGACAGCGCGACGTCGACGCTGAGGTGCTGGCCGTCACGGCGCACGAGGGTGATATCGAGGTGTTCGGCGTTGCGCCGGGCGGCGCCTCGTCGTAGGAACTCCGCTACGAGGTCCGCGTGCTTGGATTGCTTCTCGGCGGGCACCAGCACGTTCATTGACGCACCAACCAACTCGTCGGCGCGGTATCCCGCAATAGCGCACAAGGCGTCGTTGACGGCGCAGACGGATCCCGACTCGTCTACGACGAGCACGCCGTCAGGCATGGCATCAAGGATGTACTGCCACGAAGTTTTCGCGTCCACGAAGTGGTTCACTGCCTGCCCTTGTCGGTCGTCGCGCCACCGGACATAACCTGCCCATTGAAGCGTAGTCTCACTTGCCTGGTGAGGGGTGGTTCAACGCGCCACAATTGCGGTTATGCGTGAGAGACGGTCCTTGGGGCGCGTGGACAACTGCGCGTACACCTCGTCCTCGGGCACCGGCGGGGCGATCAGATAGCCCTGGACGAGTTGACAGCCGAGCGAGCGCAGCCGGTTCAACTGATGGATCGTCTCGACGCCTTCGGCGAGCATGGTGACCCCGAGGTCTTGACCGAGCGCGAAGACGGCGTCGAGGACGACGTCGTGGTTGGAGCCCTCGTCGAGCGAGTGGACGAAGGATCGATCGATCTTGACCATGTGCGGGTCCAGTTCCGCGAGGCGCGCGAGCGACGAGTGTCCCGTGCCAAAGTCGTCGAGCGCGACGCCTACGCCGATCGTTCGCAGGCGGTTGACAACCTCTATCGTCTCGGCGAGGTCGGCTGTGGCCACAGACTCGGTGATTTCAAGCACGAGCCGTGGCGCCGTTAGGCCGGCCTCGTCGAGCGCGTCTCGCACGAAGGTGACGAGCCCGGGGCTGCGGAACTGGGCTGCCGAGAGGTTTACTGAGACGAAGCACTGATCGCCGTAGGAGCCGTCGGCCCCCCAGGTCACTGCCGAGTGCACCGCCTCGCGGATCGCGAAGTCCCCGAGGCCGAATATGAGATCGCTCTGTTCGGCGATTGGAATAAAGACCGACGGTGGGATCGATCCCTCTCGCAACGAGTTCCAACGCATCAGCGCTTCGAATCCAACAACTTGGAAGGTCGGCAATGAGACGATTGGCTGGTAGCGCATTTCGATTTCGTTCGAGCGCAGGGCGTGGCTGAGCGACTGGGCGAGGGTGAATCGGTGCACGGCCGAGGCGAGCATCGCAGGCTGGAAGATCTCGTAATGACCCCGGTGCTTGCGTTTGGACTCGTACATAGCGGTGTCGGCGCGTTTGATGCACTCGGACCCGTCGATCGGGCCATCGTCAAAGAGCGCGACGCCGATGGTGGCGTGCTGCTCGATCATGAGTCCGTCGAGCGAGAACGGCTCGATGAGCACGTGCAAGAGCCGCTCGGCGACGACGGCGGCCTCCTCGGGTTCGCTGAGACCTTCGGCGAGGTAAAGGAACTCGTCGCCGCCGATTCGTCCCAGGGTATCGATCGAACGCGATACCATCTCGAAGCGTCGAGCTATCCCAATCAACAGTTGGTCGCCGACGTGATGCCCGTACGTGTCGTTTACACCCTTGAAGTCATCGAGGTCGATCAAGAGGACCGCACCGTAACCGCCGCCGCGGACGAGGCGCTCGCGGGCCTGGCTGAGGCGGTCCTCGAACAGCGCACGGTTGGCGAGTCCCGTGAGTGGGTCGTGCAGGGCTCGGTGCAGCAACTGCTCGGATAGTTGGCGCTCCTCGGTGACGTCTCGGTCCGAGGCGATGAAGTAGAGGATCCGGCCATCCTCGGCGCGCACCGGCGTTGTGAGGACCTCGGCGATGACGGTCCGTCCCGTGCGATGGATGAAGCGTGTGGTGTACTTGATCTGTTCCACCTCACCACGAACGAGACGCATGCGCGCGTCTTCGGTCGTGGTGAGATCGTCGGGATGGGTGATCCACGAGGTGTCGCGACCGACGAGTTCCTCTCGACTACGTCCGACCATGTTGACGAAGGCGTCGTTGACGTCAATCAGCACGTCGTCGATGCCGACGAATGCCATCGGAGCCATGTTTTCGCTGAAGGCGAGGCGAAAATGTCGTTCGGACTCGGCGAGGGCCGATTCGGCAGCGGCCAGTGAGTGGTACGCCACGCGCGCCGCGTCAAGCGCATTCGCGGTCTCGCTCACGGCGAACACGTGGGCGAGCCCGAGTTCGAGTTCGTTGGCGAGCTCCTCGAGGTCAAGCAGGTTCGACGCGTCTAGGGATTCTGGACAATCGTGGAAGACGCTCACCGAGTGGAACTCGCCACCGACTTTCAGTGTGACAGCGGCGGCCACGCGCAATTCGAGTCGTTCGGCGTAACTGCGCCACGCGTCACCGCCCCGTTGCGCGGAGCCGTAGTGCACCGTCGAGCGTATGGCGATTGCTTGGGCCGCCGGTCCGTCATCGGGTCGGGGCCACTGGTCGACTGGGGTCGTCGGCGCCACCACCTTCGTTTCTGTCGCCGAGGCGTAGGTCGCGAGCCGATACCCGCCGACGGTGACGAGGAGCTGGCAGAACTTCGTAAGCAATTCCATTCCGTCAGTGGCAACGATGGCGAGACGGCGTACTTGGCTCAGCAGGGCCGCCGCGCGTTCGTGACGTCGGCGCTCGGTGCTATCGAACACCGAGACGATGAAGCGGCGGATACTCCCGTCGCTGGCGCGCACCGTCGACATTGACACATCGACGTCGATGATTCGTCCGCTGGCGTGAATACAGCGTTTGGAGTAGTGCACGGTGTCGAGTTCGCCCGAAGCGATACGGGCGCGGGCGCTTTCGGTACTCTCGAGGTCGTCAGGGTGCGTGAACTCAGCCGCTCGATGGCCGACCAGATCGAATCTCGTTCGTCCGATGAGTCTCGCGAAGGCGTCGTTGGCGACGGTGACCACACCGTCGGCGTCGGCGAAGAACATTGGCGCCATCGCGTGTTCGAAGGCCACCCGATAGTCCGCCTCTCGTTCGGCGAGTAAGGCGGCTGCGGCCATCTTGATCGCCCGAGTTGACGACGGTGCGCTGGCGATTGCGCTCGCCGATATCGACGCGACGACGAGAGCACGGCCGTCCACGTTGAGCGGTGACAGCGCGATACCGACCTCAATGGTCGCACCGTCGCGACGTCGCAGTTGGTGGTGGTGGTCGCTCATCAGGCGTGGGGTTGGGGACTCGAAGTAGCGGGCGCGGTGCGCGGCGTGTGCGTCACGATGATCGTCGGGGACGAGTCCTTCAATCGAAGTACCGACCAGTTTCTCGGGCGCGTAGCCCGCGAGGTCCGCGACCGAGTCACTCACGTACGCGATCACGCCGCCGGCGTCAACGATGATGATGTCGTCCGGGAGTATCTCGCGCAAGTGTCGCCACTCGTTGGACTCGTTCAGCACGTCCACCACGGTTAAGGTCCCCGTTCACCCAGGTTGATACAGCCTACGCCTGGTCCGATCCGGGTCGATCAAAATGTGATTTCTAAACGTCGTGCCTGGCGTCGAGCCACGCGAGGAACGAGTCGACGGCGCGATTCCAGGCGGTGGGATCCTCAAAGTAGGGCGAATGTCCGGTGCCCTCGATCTCGACGACGCGAGCGTCGGGCAGGAGATCGCCGAGCGCGTGGATTGCCGCCGGGGCGAACAGCTGATCGTGGTCGCCGACGATCAAGAGCACCGGCATTGTGAGTTGGGCGGCCTGTCCCTCGTCGTGGGTCACCTCGAGGAGTCGCTTGATCACGATCGCACCGTCGCAACTACCCATGCGACCGAGCGACTGGTAGAGGTGAGCGAGTTCGGGGGAACGGGCGCTGAAGGCCTCACCGAGCGCGGGATGGTCCCCGAGGGCCTCGCGTTCGGGTCCCCGAGGTACCCCGTGGGCGAGACCGGCGAGGACCGTTTCGGTGGCGAATCCCCCGATCGTATCGGCGAGCACAAGCGAACGCGCGAGACCGGGTCGCGCGAGGGCGGCGCCGACCACCGACCAACCGCCCATCGACTGGCCAACGAGGTCGGCGCGTTGGATCCCCAGTTCGTCGAGGATCGCGAGCAGATCGGCACTCGCGACCAGCGGACCGGTGCGGTCACCGAGGTCACTCGAGCGGCCGTAGCCACGGTGGTCCCAGGTGACGACCACCCGGTTCGAAGCGAGGTGCGCGACCTGCTGGAACCAGACCGCGTGGTTACCCCCCGCTCCGTGGGAGAGAACGAGTGGTGTGGTGTCACTCGACTCGTCGCCGATGACCTCGTAGTACAGTCGTTCGCCGTCGTGCTCGACGAAGCCCGTTCGTCGTGCTGGGCGTGCGGTGAGCATTGCCTCGTCGTCACCCGTGAACCCGGCGGTGGGTCGTGCGCGATAGGCGACACACTGCATCTCGACGCGCGCGCCGAGCGCCAGGTCGACCCCACCGATGGTGATTCGCGCCGGCGCGAGATCGTCGAAAAAGCGATCGTAGACCTCGTTCATCGCCGCGAACTCTTCGAGGTCTGCCAGATACACCGACACCGACGCGACGTCGTCCCAACCACAGCCGGCTCCTTGGAGGATCGTCGCGATGTTCGCGAGGGTCTGGTCGGTCTCGGCTTTCAGTCCGCCGGGTACGAGCGCGCCGTCGAGGTCGGTGCCGAGCGTGCCCGAAACGTACACGTAGTCGCCGGCGCGCGCCGCGTGGGCGAAGTGGGGGAGACGGTGCACGCCGGGGATGTCCAGTCGCTCTACGCGGGTCATGCTTCATCCTGCCACGCGCTAACGCATTGGGTGACTGTAAGTTCCGAACGTGACCGGACAGTAGAGGCTAGGAGGATGAGATGAAACGATTTAGCACGATGGTCGTTGCGGTGGGTGCACTCGCCGCGCTCGCACTCGGGTCGCCGGCCGCCACGCCGATCGGGGCGGCCCCGACGCCGCGGGTCTCGGTCGGGAACTGTCAGCCCGCCCAGCTGCACCTCTCGGTCGGACGCGCCAATGGGGCGGCCGGCACGATCTACTACCCCATCATCGTCACGAATCGCGGTGCGGCGTGCTGGATTTGGGGCGTACCGGGCGTCCAAGCGGTCGTCGGGGCGGTGCATCACCCCCAGGGTCCGCCCGCGAAGAATGAGAACATTGGTGAAATGCCAGCGCGTCACGAACTGCGTCACGGCGCCGCGGTGAGTGCCGCCTTCGGCGTCGCAGAGAGCGGCAACTTTCCGGTCGCCACCTGCCGGCCCCGCAACGCGAGCGGGGTGCGCGTGACCCTCGCGCCCTTCATCCGCCCGACGTATCTGGCGCTACGGATCTCGGTCTGCACGCGTCAGACGAGCACGTACACCCAGCTGCTCGTCGCCGGGCGAACGGGAGCCTGAACTACCCCCTCGGCGCGACGTACCATCGGACCAGGCTTCGATTCGGTCGAAAGGTGGGGCAATGGTTAGTCCGACAGAAGAGTTCCGCGCGGCGCGCGACACCCTGTTAGCGCTGCGGCGCGACTACGACGAGGCGCGCACCCAGTTCATCTGGCCAAAGCCGGCCACGTTCAACTTCGCTATCGACTGGTTCGACGCGGTGCTCACCAGCGAGAATCCCGACGCGGTGGCGTTGCGCATCATCGAAGACGACGGTTCAGTTGGTTCGTACAGCTTCTCGACGATGGCGCGACGCTCGAGTCAGGTCGCGAACTGGCTGGCCGGATTCGGTGTTCGTCGCGGAACGCGAGTCCTCGCGCTGCTCGGCAACCAGGTCGAACTGTGGGAGACGACGCTCGCGGTGATGAAGCTCGGCGCGGTGCTGATCCCCGCCACGACACTGCTCACGGCTGAGGACTTGCGTGACCGGATTACTCGCGCGAACGCCGGCGCGGTCGTCGCACGTAGTGAGATCACTCCGCGCTTTGCCGACATCGCGGGGGACTACGTACGCGTGAGTGTCGGCGAGCCGTGCGAGGGTTGGCGCAACTACGCCGACAGCGCCAGCGCCGTTTCCGCATTCACCCCGGACGCACCCACGGGGGCCGACGACCCGTTGCTCGTCTACTTCACCTCGGGCACCACGGCCCTGCCGAAGATGGTCCAGCACACCCAGTCGAGCTACCCGATTGGACACCTCTCGACCATGTACTGGATCGGCATCCAGCCCGGTGACGTCCACCTCAACGTGTCGAGCCCCGGTTGGGCGAAGCACGCCTGGTCGTGCGTCTTCGCCCCGTGGATCGCGGGCGCGACGATCTGCATCTATAACTACTCGCGCTTCGACGCGCGCGCCATGCTCGACGTGCTGGCCGATTCGAAGGTCACGACGTTCTGTGCGCCGCCGACGGTGTGGCGTATGTTGATCCAACAGGACCTCAGCGCCTGGTCGACGTCGCTGCGTGAGCTCGCGAGCGCCGGTGAACCGCTCAACGCCGAGGTCATCGAGTCCGTGGAGCGCTCGTGGGGGATCACCATCCGCGACGGGTTCGGCCAGACCGAGACAACGGTGCAGATCGGTAACCCGCCCGGGCAGCGGGTGAAGGCAGGCTCGATGGGTCGACCCATCCCTGGCTACAGCATCGAACTCGTCGACCCGTTGACCGGTGAGGTCGGTAACGACGGGGAGATCTGCGTCGCGCTCGACGTCGCACGTCCCGTAGGACTGATGGCCGGCTACCAGAACTCGACGGGGCCCGACGACGAACGCAACGCGTCGGCCTTCGCCGGTGGCCGATACCACACCGGGGACATCGCGCACCGAGACGACGAGGGCTACATCACCTACGTCGGTCGTGCCGACGACGTCTTTAAGGCGAGCGACTACCGCATCAGCCCCTTCGAACTCGAGAGCGTCCTCATCGAACACCCAGCCGTCGCCGAGGCCGCGGTCGTGCCCGCTCCCGACGAGCTGCGCCTCGCCGTACCGAAGGCCTACGTCAGCCTCGTCGCGGGCTACGAGCCGAGTCGCGCCCTCGCCGGCGAGATTCTCGCCTACGCGAAAGAGCACCTCGCGCCCTACAAGCGGGTGCGACGGCTCGAGTTCGCTGAACTGCCCAAGACCATCAGCGGCAAGATCCGCCGCGTCGACTTACGAAACGCCGAAAGCGTTCGTGGCGCCGAGCGCGCGGTCAACGAGTACCGCGAAGAAGATTTCGCCTAAACCGACGGTGAACGAGCACAGAACGATCGCGGCGGATCGCGTGTTTACCTGCCGGTAAACGAAGGGCCTGCTGGAGCAGCGTGTCCGGAGGATTGGTGACGTGTGTTGCGCACGTCCGGCCTGTCAGCGTTACGGGTGTTGCGTGCAATAATGGACTCCCATGTCGGTCACCCCTGAGCCCGACGGCTCCTCCCCGTTTGACGAGCTCGACGCCACACTCTTCGGCGAGGGCTACCCGATGGGTCTGCCGATCTTCGAAGAGCCCGTCGAAGCGCACCTACGCAACCGGCGCACGGTGAACAGCCCGTCGCAGTTGTCACTCCTCCAAGAGCTCGTCCACTTCAAGGCCAGTCACGGACGCTGGCACCTGGCCAAGGACCTCGTCGGACTGGTGCGCCGGGGTCACGGTAACGAGAAGGACGAGTCGTACTTCGACAAACTTGGCCGTGAGACCAAACGGGGCAAGAGCGAGTCGTCGACCTACGGTCTGGCGACCATCGACGGACGACCCGCCGTGCTCTACGCCATGAACTGGGACTTCTTCGCGGGCTCGCTCGGGGTGATCTCGGGCGAAGTGTTCCAGGCCGCCGCGGACCTCGCGATCGCCAAACACCTCCCGCTCGTCTCGGTCTACGCCTCGAGCGGCGTTCGCCAGCACGAGAACTTCGCCGGACTGACCCAGATGACGCGCATGGTCGAGGCCATCCGGCTCTACAAGGAGAAGGTCGACCTACCCCACGTCGCGGTGCTGCTCGGCAACGTCTGGGGTGGGGTGTCGGCGAGCGCGGTGCCCAACGCCGACCTCATCCTCGCGACCTCGGGCACGAACTTCGGCTTCGCCGGCCCCAACGTCATCGAGGCCTTCGAGGGCATCGCGGTGCCGAGCGACTCCCAGAGCGCCGAGACGAACCTGCTCGACCGAAACATCGACGTCGTGCTCGCCGACGTGGCCGAACTGGTCTGGTACCTGGGCGCGGTCTACGCGACGACGGCGCCGCCCGAGCGCCACAAGGAGCTCACCAAGGAGACCGAGCCGCTGGTGCGTAACCTCACGGTGCTCAATCAGCGCCGGGTCTACGCCTTCGGTGTGGCCGGCATCCACGGACCGCGCTTTGACGACATCACCGGCACGCCCGACCTGGTGCCCGCCGCGGTGCGACCACCGACGTCGAGCGACCGGGCCGACGCGCTGCTTGAGCAGTACCAGGACCTGATCGCCGACGCGAACCGGGTCGACCTGGAGTTCATCGCGCAGTACGGCTTCACCGACGCGATCGCGCTCTACAACCACATCCAAGAGGCCGACGTTCGCCGGTATCCCGCGATCGTCGCCGCCTTCGCGAAGCTGGGTCCCCAGCCCTTCGTGATCCTCGGTACCCAGCCCTCCTACCAGCGCTACGGCGACTCGGTGATGAAGCGCCCCGCGAATCCCGGCCCCGAGGACTTCGCCCACTTGGCGCGCGTGCTCGAAGTGGGCGCACGCCTCGGTCTGCCGGCGCTCTTCGTCACCGACACCCTCGGGGCGAAGCCCACCCTCGAGAGCGAGCGGCGCGGGCAGTCCCGGCTCATCGCGCGATCGATCCTGCGCGGCATCGACTACCCCAAGCCCGTGATCTCGCTGGTCGCGGGGGCGCTCGGCAGCGGCGGGGGACTCGCGACGACGCCGATGGCCGATCACGTCGTCATGCTCGATAAGGCAATGGCCTACGTGGCCGAGCCGCGTTCAGCCGCCTCGATCCTCTACAAGACGCCCGAGCCCACCCGAGACCAGGTGAAGATGACCCTCGCCACGATGCGCTCGACCGCCGAGGACCAGCTCGAGCTTGGCCTCATCGACGAGGTGATCCCCGAGGACCCGAACCCGTTCATCACGGTCGAGCGAATCCACCGCTCGTTGATCAAGACCTACGTGGAACTCGCCGAACTCTCCGAGCGCAAGCTTCGCGCCCGCCGTCACGACCGGATTCGTGGACTGCGAGCCTTCGACATCGTTCAAGAGGTCCAGGCATTTGCCGACGGGTCCGACTCGAACGATTAGCCAGCCGACGCCGACGCCGCTGGCGTCGCGACCATCGGCGCGGTCGACGGGTAGATCTCGACCCAGGTGCGGCCCGGGGCCAGGTCGATCGGGTGACCGCTCGTGGTGAGAAAGACCGTCGGGGTCCCCGCCGCGCCGGCCGACCACGTGCCCGCGATCATCTCGCCGTTACGCAGGACGTAGGCCTTGCCGCTCGAGTCGATGATGTGGGATTCGGCCTCGAGTCCGCCCTGGGAGTTCTCGACCCAGGGTCCGTAGGTGATCGACACGTCTTGAATGATCACGTTCTGGGCCTGGTTCTGCGCGCCGTCGGTGAGGATGTCGGGCTGGATGTTCGGTGCGCTCGGGCTACCGACGTTATAGAAGCGCAGCCAGGTTCCCGTACCGGGGTTCCAGCGCCAGTAGATGTCCGAGGTGCCGGACCAGTCCAGGTGGACCTGGTTCGCCCGCTCACCGGCCGGCGCGACCGACGAGTACGTAAAGATCGGCGCTGGCGCGACTGCGGGGGCGGCGATCGCCGACCAGATCGCCTTGGTTGTGGTGTACGTGTCGTACGGCGCGTAGCGCCCGGGTGGGTTCTCCTCGAGACTCGGGTGTCCGCCGAGGTCGACGTTCACGAGCGACGACGCGGCGATCGTCTGCAAGACGGGAATGATCCCTCCGACGTGGACGATGAGCGGGTGGCCGAGCTGGCTGAGCATCTGAACGTCGGTCCAGCGCGCCGAGCGGATCGGCCCGACGAGCGCGGGGGCGTTACGACACTGGAAGACCGCGGCGTATCGCGTGATCGATCCCTCGACCTGTTCTTCGAAGATGATGTCGGCGTAGTCGAGACCGCTTTGGGGTCTCGCCTCGGCGGGAGCCGGACCCAGGGAGTAGTTGTCTACCTTCATCGCAATCGCGGGACGTTGGGGAACGACGTTGCCCGGCGCGGGTGTTCCGGTCAACGGACAGAGTGCGACCGCGGCGGGCTTGACCGTGGTCGTCGGCTGGGATGGCTTCGATGACGAAGGCGCCGGGGACCCGCACGCTGCGAGAAGGAGACCGCCCAGAGCGATCACGAACACAGCGGTTACCCGTCGACGGCGCACCGCGACTCGATGCCCCGACGAAGTTTCCATGGGTCCATTCTCACATCGTTCAACGGTTGGAAAAGTTCATCCGAGTCGTTTTCCTTGGCTACAG
>JAKBCT010000071.1 GCA_021807655.1 Actinomycetes bacterium
ACGTGGTCGCCAGGCGATTGCAGCGCTACCTCGACGGTGAGGTCGACGGCGCTACGAAACTCAGGGTTGAACGGCACCTCGAAACCTGTCGGACGTGCGGGCTCGACGTTGAGACCTACACCAGAATCAAAGCCGCGCTCGCGCGCGGCGTCACCGGCGTCTCACACGCGGACGGCGCGTCCCTCGCACGTCTCCGACGGTACGTTGATGAATTGACCGACCCCGAGAAGCCGTCGCGCGAGCGCTAGTCCAGGGGCGCTCTCGCCGGTAGCAGCCATGCGACGAGGAAGGCCGCCCCAGCGACGATTGCGGCGGCGACGTCGACGGCGAAGTCCAGACCCGCGAGGAACGACTGTCGCGCCGCGAAGGCCAGTTGGGCGCCCACCGCTCCCCCGGCCCGCTGGGCGACGGCGAGCGCACCACCGAGGGAGGACCGAATCGCCGCTACGACGGGCGCCGGAGCACCGTGACCGATGACCAGTAGGTCTACGCGACTCTGATAGCGAGCGTTGAGCAGACTGCCGATGACGGCCACGCCGAGGGCGCTGCCGATCTGTAACGCGGTGGAGTTGGTCGCCGAGCCGATACCCGCGAGATGGTTGGGAACCGATCCCATGACCGCGTCCGTGCAGGGAGCGATCGCCAGACCCGACCCGATGCCGAGCAAGAAGAAGGCTGGCAGTGCATCGGTGTAGGTGGTGTGTATCGTAACGGCGGACAACAACTGCAGCCCGAGCGCGATGAGGACCATGCCGGCCACGACGACGACCTTGGAGCCCGCCCAGCGAGCGAGTGTCGTAGACACCGACGCCACCACGATCAGGACCAGCGCGATGGGCGTGATGCGTAGACCGGTCTGAAATGGACTGTAACCGAGGGAGAATTGGAGGTACTGCGTCAGCAGAAACATCGTTCCCGATAGCGCGAACAACGTGAGGGCGAGGCCCCCCATCGCAACCGAGAAACGTCGCTTACGAAAGAAGGCCAGCTCGACGAGCGGGTGCTCGGACCGCGACTCCCACCAAAGCAGCACGGCGACCACGAGAGCCGCCCCGAAAATCGCGGCGAGGATCGCCGGTGACGTCCAGCCCCTCGACGGTGCTTCAATGATCCCCCAGAGTAACGAGGACACCCCGATCAGGGACAGTACGGCACCGAGAACGTCGGGGGGCGCCGCCGCCGCGTTCTTTGAGTCAGGCACCGCCACCACTGCCGTCACGCCGGTGACGATCGCGATCGGAACATTGATCAAGAACACCGATCCCCACCAGTAGTGCGCGAGGAGCCAACCGCCGATGAGCGGTCCCAGAGCGAGACCGAGTCCATTGGTCCCCGACCACAGGCCGATCGCGCGCGCCCGATCGTGCGGCTCGTCAAAGACGTTGGTGAGGATAGAGAGCGTCGAAGGCATGACCGCCGCTCCGCCGACACCCATGAACGCACGAGCGGCGATGAGTGAACCAGTGGTCGACGAGAATGCCGACAGGGCCGAACCGACGGCGAAGATCAACAACCCGATTAGAAACACCCGTTTGCGACCCCAGTGGTCCCCGAGCGAGCCAGCGATCAACAGCAGTCCCGCGAGCACGATGATGTAGGCGTCGACCACCCACTGCAGTTGCGTGGACGTGGCGTGAAGGTCGCGCACGATGCTCGGTAGGGCCACGTTGAGAATCGTCCCGTCGAGGTTGATGATCAACACGCTCAGACTCAAGACGGCCAAGGTCACGCCTCGCGAAGCAGAAGGAGCCCGACCCCTCCGCTGGCGCGACAACCACCCCGTGTGCGACACGCGCAACCTCCCCCGTCGCCCGGAGGCTAGCCACCTCGTCACGTCGCACCCAGGGACCAAAGTCACCAGTCGCGACCAAAGCGCCGTAAGTTGATGTCGTGATCCGTCCGCCGCGTCGCCCCCCGACGACCGTCGTCGCAGCGGTGCGTTGATGTCCAGTACGCTCGCGGTTGGTTTCGCACTCGCCACCGCACTAGCCAACGCGCTGGCGCTCGCAACGCAACACGCGGCGAGTGTGAGCGGCGACCAATCGCACCGCGGCTGGGCACTCTTCGTCTATCTGGTTCATCACCCGCTCTGGCTTCTTGGTTGGATCGGCATGGGCGCGTCCCTCGTCTTCCAGGCCGTCGCCCTGCACTTCGGCCCGTTGTCGCTCGTCCAACCCCTGCTCGTGAGTGAACTCGTTCTCGCACTCGTGGTGCGACGCCTGTGGTTGCACCAGTCCCTGCGACGAGCGGCGTGGATTTCGGCGGGCGTGACCACCGTGGCCCTCGCCGCCTTCCTCGTCGCGGTCAATCCACGGGTCAGTGCACTGCAACCGACGCTCAGCGATTGGACGTGGCCGAGCGTCGTGGTGGCGTTGCTCGTGGTACTCGCCGTTGTGACCGCGCGTCGCGGCTCACCCGCGCGTCGCGCCGGCGCCTACGCCGGCGCGACCGCGCTGCTGTGGGCGCTCGAGGCCACGTTCATCAAAGCAGCCGCCGACGTGCTGGCGGCCGGCGGGATCTCGGCGGTCTTCACGTCCTGGCCCCTGTACGCCCTCGTTAGCTGCGGCATCGTCGGACTGCTGAGCGAACAAGCGGCGTTACACGTTGGACCGCTCAAGATCTCCCAACCGATCATCGTGATCGTTGATCCACTCGCATCGATCGTGCTCGGCGTGGTGCTCTATCACGAACGGCTGGTGACCTCGTCCGCCGCGATCACGCTCGCCGCGGGCGCGTTCGTCATCGTCGCGGTCGGCGTCGTCTCGATGACCCGATCCGTTCCCGACACCGCCAACGCCCTGCACCGGCGCTGAACGCAATTCCTCGACACGGCGGTCACGGCGTTCGATTCACCACCAACAATGTAGAAAACATCGAGATTGTTAGCCCATTTCGTCGCGCGAAATAGTTGAGAATCTGTGCACACGCGCACGAGCCGTGTCGCGTATGGGGGTTCGGAACTTTTGGACCGACACCGTGTCGCTCGACGCACGTCTCGAGAACGCACCACCGAGTGCCCGATCGGTGTACGTCCCCGAACATGGCATCATCGAAGCGACCATCGCACGACCGCCCGAGTCACGCCATCACTGAACGAGGTACATCGGTGTCAAAGAATCGCCCGTCGCACTACGCCAAGGGTGGGCCGGCCACACGGCCCACCACGACGTCCGCGAAGTCACGAACGTCGACCGCGCGCAAGCCTCGCCGGACCCAGCGCCAACGACGCCAGCGTCGGACGACTATCTACAGTGTCGGCGCCGCCCTGGTCCTCGTGGCGACCATCACGCTCGCGTTCGTCGGACACTCCTCGTCCAACGGCTATAGGACCACCTCGAACAACTGGTCACTGCCAACCTTGGGTGGAGGCCCGAAGGTCACCCTCGCGTCGCTGAAGGGCCACCCAACCGTCGTCAACTTCTTCGCGTCGTGGTGTCAGGTGTGCGCCTCGGAACTACCCGTGTTCGCCCACGATGCGGTCGCGTTGCGCGGGAAGGTGAACGTGGTCGAAGTGAACGCCCTGGAGACCGGTAACGGCCAATCGTTCGCAAACCAGTACAACCTCTTCAAGGACACCACGGCCGTGCTCAGCGACGTCGGCGGTTCCCAGGGCGACGGGCTCTACCAAAGCCTCGGCGGCAGCACGTCGCTACCCATGACCGCGTTCTACAACGCGAACGGCCAGCTGATCACAACCCACATCGGAGGCTACGACGCCAGCTCGCTGGCCGCGCAGTTAAAGACGCTCTACGGCGTGTCGGCCCCCCTGTAATCAATGAGCGTCACCGGGGTCAGTCTCGTCGCGGCCTTCGCCGGCGGCGTCGCCTCCTTCGCCTCGCCCTGCGTGCTGCCACTCGTACCGGCCTACCTCGCGATCGTCGGCGGGCTCGACGTGGCGCTGCCCGCCGACGCAACCGGCTCCACCGTGGTCGCCACACGCCGACGCCTCGGAAGACTCACGCGCGACACCGTGCTCTTCATCGTCGGATTCGGCACCGTCTTTGTCGTCCTCGGTCTCTCGGCGAGCGCGATCGGCCGGGCCGTCATCCATCAACAGGGGCTCTTGACGAGACTCGCCGGAGTCCTCATTGAGGCCATGGCACTCTTCCTCGCTGGCACGGTCGTGCTGCGCACACCCTCGTTGTACCGAGAGTGGCGTCCCCACCCCCAGCTCGCGCGCCTGGGTCCCTTCGCCGCTCCCGTGGCCGGGGCGGCATTCGCCTTCGGGTGGACCCCGTGCGTCGGTCCGATCCTCGCCTCCGTGCTGGCCCTCTCCGCCCAGCAGGGGCACACCGGATCCGCCGCGATCTTGCTGTCGGTCTACTCGCTCGGCTTGGGTGCGCCCTTTCTCGCCGTGGCCGTCTTCTTCGATCGCTTGCAGCGACCAATGACCTGGTTAAAACGTCACGGGAGTGCCGTCACGATCGTCAGTGCAGTGGTGCTCGGGATTCTCGGAATCCTGCTCGTCCTCGACCGATTGGCCTGGGTCACCACGCTCGCTCAGCACCTCGGCTGAGTTCGGCCGCGTCGCGGTGCCTCGAACCCGCGGGGTCATTGCGGTCAGCGCGCTTCGGTTCGCCACCTCGGTTGTCGCTTCTCGATAAAGGCCGCGATACTCTCCTGCGCGTCAGCGATGAGTGCGCCGTTCGCCATCACCTCCGTCGCGAGCGCGTACGCCCCGGTTTGGTCGAGCTCCATCTGCGCGTAGAAGGCCCGCTTGCCAATCGCCTTGGACTCGATACTGCCCCGCGTGACGCGACGCACGAGTGCGTCGACGGCCCGATCCAACTCGCCGAGTGGGACGACGTCGTTCACGAGTCCCCACTCGGCGGCGGTGCGAGCGTCGATCGCGTCGCCGCTCATTCCCATCTCCAGAGCCCGTCGACGTCCGATCAAACGCCCAACGGCGACGAGCGGCGTCGTACAGAACAGTCCGCCCTTGCCTCCAGGGGTCGCGAACGCCGCCTCCTCGGCCGCGACCGCGAGATCGGCCGAAGCGACCAACTGACAACCCGCCCCCGTGGCCAACGCGTGCACGCGCGCGATTACGGGCTGGGGCATACTCTGCATCGACGTCATCATCGTCGTGCACGTCGCAAAGAGCGACCGCACGTCTTCGAGTGGCGCGTTCGCCATTTCCGCGAAATCGTGACCCGCGCTGAAGAGCCGGCCCTTGGCCGCGAGAATGACGCCGGTCGCGTCGCTGTCACCGACGTCGCGAAAGGCAGCGGTGAGTTCGAGCATCATCTGGCGAGACAGCACGTTCAGCCGGTCGGGATGATTGAGCCAAATAGTTGCCACCGGCCCATCGCGTTGCACCAGTACGTACCGATACTCACCGGACATCTCTCACCGCCTTCTCCGTCTTCAGATTAACGGCGCCCTAGTAACCGACCGTCGCGGGTTCTCCACGACCATCTGACTGGCGAAGTGCGGACGCTTCACGCAGGGGTGCACATCACGACGGCCACCTCCACGGATGACTCGAGCGAGCGACAACGCGTCATCGACCTGCTTGACCGAGTCTCCGATACACCCGGTACCGAACGACGCGACG
>JAKBCT010000072.1 GCA_021807655.1 Actinomycetes bacterium
GACGTCCGGTTTCGCCCCGCGAGCGAAGAGTAGCTGTCGCCAGACGGTGAGGTGCGGAAAGAGTGAGAAACCCTGGGCGACGTAGCCCACGCGCCGTCGCGCGACTGGAACCTCGCCGAGGGACTCGTCGCCACACCAGAGTTGTGCGGCCCGTGTTCCGTACAGCCCGGCCAGACTGCGCAGCAGGGCAGACTTGCCAGACCCCGACGGACCGAGCACCGCCACGTGGTGCGCCGCACGCGAACAGCTCACCGTCAGATGGAACGAGCCCAGCCGGTGGTCGACCTCGAAGCGGATCGGCTCGGCCGCGACGACCGGGGGCGGCGCGACGTCGCCCCCGGGCACACGCCGCACCCGGGGTCTTCTTACTCGGCTCAGCGCGACCACGAGGGTCGCTGCCACGAGGGCGAGCGCCGTGGGGGCGAGCGTCGTCGAGAGCCCGGCCCCGCTGAACTGGTTGTAGGTGTAAATGGGTAGCGAGTTCGGGTTGTAGGCGAGCACCACGACCGCGCCGTACTCGCCAAAGGCCCGCAGCCACGCGAGCACCATGCCCGCACGGATCCCCGGCAACGCAACGGGCACGGCCACGCGCACGAAGCGCGACAGTTCCCCGTGACCAAGGGTCTCGGCGACGTCGAGCAGACTCTGATCGACCGCCTCGAACGCGGCGCGCGCCGCCACGACGAGGAAGGGCGCCGCCACGAAGGTCATGGCGATGACCACGCCGACCGACGAGTTGGTCAACTGACGATGGAACAGTCGCCCGAGGAACGTGTAGGGCCCGACCAGGTAGATCAAGACGATGCCACTCATCAGTGGCGGCAGGGCGAGTGGAATCTGGACGAGCACCCCGACGAGCTTCGCTACTCTGCCGTGCGAACGGGCGAGAACGAAGGCGAGCGGCACCCCACACAGCGTGATCAGCGCGAGGGCAATCGTGGCGCCGCTGAGCGACGTCCACAGCGCCGCGAAGAGACCCGCCTCGTGAAAGCCCCGCCGCGATGTCGTAACGAACCGTGCCACGAAGGCGACCAGGGGCACCGCGAGGTACACCACGACGAGTGCGCCGAGCCAGCGCAGCGGTCCGCCGGCGGTTCCTCGGTAGCTCACGGCGCGGGCTGTGATGACGAGGTCAGACCGGCCGGCGTCGGGGCGATGGGCGCGATACCGTTTCGCGACAGGATCGCGCGACCCTGGGCGCTGAGCAGGAACGCGACGAACGCGCGAGCGGCGGCGCGGTGTGGTGCCCGGTTGACCAGAGCCACCGTGAAGGTGGCGGCGAGACGCGTGCCCACGAGCGCCACCGTTCGCAGGTGAGCCGCCGATGCCTCCACGGTGTAGAAGAAGCCCGCGTCGAGCTGGCCGGCTTCGAGTTCACCGACGAGCGACGTCTCGGTAAAGACGTCGCTCGCGGACGTCGCGAGCGTCGCCAAACGTGGACGATCGAAGCGGCGAGCGGCGTCGCGAAGGGCCGTGACCGCGAGGACACCCTTGGGGTCGCTCGCGGGGTCGGTGCGACCAAGGAGGAATCCCGGTCGTCCGACGACGTTGTACCACGGCGACGTGCGAAGGGCAGCCGCAAACCTGGACGATGGGTTGTAGCCGAGCACCAGCGGCGAACGGCCGAGCACCCGGTACGAGGAGACCCAGTTCCCGTTCGTTGCGCCCTCGAGTTCGCGATTCACACTTGGCGCGGCGCTCACGAAGACGTCGGCGACCTCGGTACCGTCTTTGATCTCAGCGGCGAGGGTTTTGGATCCATTCGCGAAGCCGACGAGGTGGTCGTGGGTCGCGCGCAGAAAGGCCGGGCCGATCTGATACTGCATGAGATCGAAGAGTGAACCTGCGTAGAGCACGTCCACCGAGTTTGACGTTGAGCTCGACGCGAGCGCCGCGCCGCCGGAACCGATGACGAGAACGCTGAGAACAGCGCCTGCGAGCGCGCGCCTGCCGTAGCGAACACGGCCGGCGCGAGACTTCGTCGGATCGCTCACGGACATCTCCCCCGGTACCGCTGGCGGACCGTGCTCGTCACGGCCTTGCGTTGATACTAGGGCGATGATGTCGCAATTACGTCAGATTCGCTACACTAGGGCCGCAGATGCACTACGGGCGGTTCGATGCGCAGCGGAGGTGCGGCTGAGGGTTGGGGGCTCGAAACTAGGGTTGGACCGTGGCCCAGGCTGACGACAACGAGTGGGTGGCGGTGTCGGCTGCGGCGCTGCGGCCCGAAGACCTCGTTGCGTGGGTCACCCGTCCCGACTGTGGAGCGGTGGTCACCTTCAGCGGTGTCGCACGCACGACCTCAACCGTCGACCACGAGATCGTGGAGCTCGACTACGAGACCGATATCGCGCTCGCCGAGTCGCGCATCCGCGCGGTGACAAGGTCGGCGCGAGAACGATGGCCCGCCGTGCGCGCCATCGCCGTCCACCACCGAATCGGTACGGTGACAATCAGTGAACCCGCGGTCGTCGTCACCGTCTCTTCGCCGCACCGTCAAGAGGCGTTCGAAGCCGCCCAGTTCTGCATCGACGCCGTGAAACGCACGGTGCCCATGTGGAAACGCGAGGTCTGGCTGGGTGGTTCCTCCTGGAGCGAGGAAGCCCAGGCAATCATCGACGTTGGAGACCTCGCACCGTGAGTCGACTGCTCCTTCTCGGTCCCGCTCGCGAAGCGGCCGGGGTGCGAAGCGCCGACTTCGACGGCAGCACCGTGGCTGACGTGATCGCGAACGCCGTTGCCCACTTCGGCGCGCCTTTCGCCGAGATCGTCGCGCACAGCAAACTCTGGGTGAACGGCGATGCCGCCCCTTTGGATCAGGCCGTCGGGCCGTCAGACGAAATCGCCGTCGTGCCACCGGTCTCGGGCGGGTGAGCATCGCTCGAACCGGTGAGCAGCGTCAGGGCGTGCGAGAGCATCGGCGCCACGGCCTTCAGGCACTCGAGCGCCGCCTTGGGCGAACCGGGGGTGTTAAGTATCAGGCTCTCCCCGCGGATCCCGCATCGACCCCTCGACAGTGCGCCGTACGGACTGGTGGCTCGCATCACCTCAGCGAAGCCGGGCGCCTCGCGCTCGAGCACCGACGCCGTGGCCTCGGGCGTGAGATCTCGGGGCGCGAACCCCGTGCCACCCGTTGTGACGATGAGTCCGGCGAACCCCGTTGCGAGTTCGCGAAGTGCCGTCGCCACGGACTCGATGCCGTCGGTCACGATGCGCTCGTCAACAACCTCGAAACCACCTTGGGTCAGGTGTGTCGCGACTGCCGGTCCCGCGGTGTCAAGTCGCTCGCCGGCGCTCGCCGAATCCGAGACCGTCAAGACCTTCGCGAGGAGCGCCACGCCCTGAGCGTAGACCGTTGGGTCGCGCCGTATCCGAGTGCCCACGACCATTTGGTAGGAATTGTCATGGCAATGCACGCAACGACGGCGATTCGATGGACTCGACCGTGACCGAGCAAGACGCCCCTGATGCCTCGGTGTTAAGCGAACGAGCGATTGCCCGCGGTCTCGTCACCATGCGGCCCGAAACCGCGCGAGCCATTGCCGCCAACGAGATCAAGAAGGGCGACGTGCTCGCCGCGGCCCGGTTCGCCGCCGTCCAGGCCGCCAAGGAGGCCGAGTCGTTTCTGCCGCTTATCGACCCAGCATCGGTGCGACGGGTCGCCGTCGATTTCGACGTACGCGAGGGGCTCATCGAGGTGACCGTTGACGCGACGTGCTCCGTCGAACCGTCCGCCCGCCTGCGCGCCCTGAGCGCCGCGACCGCGGCGACGCTCACGATCTACGACATGTGCAAGTCCGCCGACCGCTCCATGCAGATCGGCCCCGTTTCGCTGGTCGCTCCCCCGTTCGACCACCACCCGAGCTGATCGAGATCGACGGGCAGACCCGGGCTTTTCCTCCATTTAGAGCGAAACCGTCGGCCTTCAACCTCGTGACCACAGCGTTTACGCGTTTAGAAGCAGTCATCACTGCGGACAAACCCAGACTCTTCTTCGCAAGGCGCCAACGAGCTCAGCTCAAATTCAATCATTGGCATTGTGCCTTTTACAATCTCGTCAATCGCTGTGCCGATTTCATCTCATAGAGCCGCTCGGTCATCCAGCCACGCGGGCACGTCAAGTTGGGTGTGTTACTCCTCGGTCGGAGCACGCCACGTTCGGGCGCTGCATCAATTGTTGTTGCGTTTTGCAGTACGTGAGTGTACGTTGCGAATACGGCAGTGATTACTCACGTGGAGATACTTGACAACGAGAAGGTCCGTGTCATTGGACTCCACCGTGGCCTTGACCCCGTTCAGTGGACACGGGTTAAGCGGCTTTCTTAAGAGCCGCGGTGGTTAAGTATTGCATCTCAAACGTGACTGGTGAGACCTGTCCGATCGAAGCGTGTCGGCGGCGACGGTTGTAACGGTCCTCGATCCACTCTCCAACCGCGAGTCGCGCACCCTTTTTGGTGGGCCACACGCGCCGGTAGTAGAACTCGGTTTTCAAGGTCGCGAAGAACGACTCGGCCATCGCGTTATCCCAGCACACGCCGGTGTAACCCATGGAACGTGTAATGCCATTGGTCGCGGCGAACGTGGTGATCTGCTCACTTGCGTATTGGGTCCCTCGGTCGGAATGGAAAATGACGTGAGATGGTCGTGATCCACGTAGCTCGATCGCCATCTTCAACGCGTCCTCGACGAGGTCGGCGCGCATGTGCTCATCAATCGCCCAGCCGATCACCCGACGCGAGTGTGCGTCGATCACCGTGGCGCAGTAGAGCCAGCCTTCCCAGGTGCGCAGGTAGGTGATGTCGCCGATCCAAATCCGATTGAGCGCACCAGTGTCGAACTGGCGCTTCACCGCGTCAACGGGGTAGCTGTCGGCACCGTCGATGATCGTCGTCGTCTTCCATCTCTTGGGACACACGCCCTTTAAGCCCAGTTTGGCCATGGTCTTGGCGACGGTCTTTCTCGAGATGACCTCGCCGTCCTCACGCAAGTCCATGAGGATCTTGGGTGCTCCCGAGACCTCGTCGGACTCCCCGTGGAACCAGGTGACTTTTTGTTCGATGCGCTCTTGGCGCAGCGCTCGAGGCGACACCGGGCGCTTGCACCAGGCGTAGTAGCCCGAGCGCGACACCTCGAGCAGTCGCACCATGCGAGTGACCGTGAAATTGGCCTTCTCCGCGCGCATCAGTTCGAACGCTTCTTGTTCGTATCCGAGGCTTCCTGGGCGAAGAAGACGGACGCTTTTTTTAGGAAAGCCCGGTCCAGTCTCAGGTCGGCGTTGTCCTTGCGCAGACGCAACAGCTCGGCGTGTTCACTCTCGGTCAGAGCGCGCTCACCGCCGGCCTGGCGGTCTTTGAAGTTCTTCACCCACCGACCCAGCGTTTGCTCTTGTAGACCGAGCTCTCGAGCAACGGTGGCGATCGGTCGGCCGGTGTTGACCACCAGTTTGACGGCTTCGTCTTTATATTCCGGGGTGAACCCCCGACGCGTACTTCCCATTTTGGACATCCCTTCTTACAAGGTGTCTACCAAACGGGGTCAAGGCCA
>JAKBCT010000073.1 GCA_021807655.1 Actinomycetes bacterium
GATGACCGGACTCATCGCCGTCGCGGCCGCCGGCGGCGTTCCGTGGTGGTTCGCACTCGCGACGCTGGCGCGCGAGGTGCTCGTGTCGGGTCTCACAATCGTGCTCGCGCTGCTCGGCGCGGCGCGCATCGACGTGCTCTGGTGGGGCAAGGTGTCGACCTTCGCGCTGATGGTCACGTACCCACTGTTCCTGCTGACGAGCAACGACCACCACGCGGCTCTAGCGACGTGGCAGCAGTGGGGCCGAGGCGCCTGCTGGGTCGTCGGGACCACGGGCCTCGCCCTCTCGTGGGCGGTTCTCGCCGGTTACTTCGGGCCGGCAAAACGGGCCCTTCGGACCGGTCGCGCGGGGCGGGGATTGGAGTAGATTTCTTCGCATGAAGACTCCCGAGGAATTGCGATACTCCCGCGACCACGAGTGGGCCCAGGTGGTGGGTGACACCGTTCGCGTCGGCATCACCGACTTCGCCCAGGACGCCTTGGGTGACGTGGTGTTCGTCGACCTGCCCAAGGTGGGTGCGACGGTTGTCGCCGGTGACGTCATCGGCGAGGTCGAGTCGACCAAGTCGGTGTCGGAGATCTACGCACCGGTGTCGGGGACCGTGCACGCGGTGAATGAATCACTACGCGCTGCACCCGAGACGCTGAACTCGGACCCCTACGGCGAGGGCTGGCTCTGCGAGATCGACGGCGTCGACGGGGCGACCGTGGACGCGCTGCTCGACGCGGCGGCCTACCGCGCTCTGACCTCGAATTAAGTCGGCCGGGCCGATGGAACTTCAAGTGGGGTGGTTCGCGTGAACTGTCGTCGATGCGGCGAGATTCTGAACTCGAACGCCAATTTCTGCTGGGCCTGTGGCGCGCCCCAGCACGATTCGACGTCGCCCGAAACCATTGCGATTCCGGTCGTGAGCGTGCAAGAAGTGCTTCACCCGGGCGCGAGCGCCGGTCCCCAGGGAAGCCACACGGACATGTTGGTGGTCGCGTCGGGCAACGCCGCGGGGACCAGGTTCGAACTCGACAAAGAGGTGACCACGGTGGGACGACACGAAAACAGCGACCTCCTGCTCGACGACGTGTCGGTCTCGCGCCATCACGCGGTCATCACCCGTACGGCCAGCGGTCGGGTGACGCTGCGCGACCTCAATTCACTTAACGGCACCTACATCAACGGCGCACGCGTGGAGGAGACGACGTTGCACACGGCCGACGAGGTCCAGGTGGGCAAGTTCAAGCTCGTCTTCTGGGAGGCGACGTCGTGACGCCCGGCGCCGCCACCATGCGCATCGGCGAAGTTCACGCGGTACTGCGCGAAGAGTTCCCCGACGTCGAGCTGTCCAAGATCCGGTACTACGAGGACAAGGGGCTCGTCCAACCGGCGCGTAGTCGCAAGGGTTATCGACTGTATTCAGATCGTGACCTCGCGTGTCTGCGCGAGGCGATCCGACTGGCGAACGAGGAGTTCGTGCCGCTGCGCGTCGTGCGCCTGCGACTGATCGAGCAAGGATTGCTCGATGACGTGCCCGCGGTTCGCGTGACCCGCCAGGCCGCCCGAGAGGCGGCGGTTCCCTCGGTGCGCGCCATCGTGCCTCGCCCGGAACGCGCCAACCTGAGTGTCGTGGACGACTCGAGTGCGCCGGTCGACGAGACGCTCGCCCAGGAGCACTACTCGACGACCGAGTTCCTATCAGCGACAGGACTCGAGGCGACGGCCGTCAACGAACTGATCGCCGCGGGTCTCGTCACCCCCCAGAACGTGGGACGCGAGACGGTCTTCAGCGCGCTCGACGTTCGTGTCGCGTTCGCCGCCGGCCCCCTGCTGAGTCGCGGGGTGGACGCGCGGCGACTCGCGACACTGCGCCGGGTCGTGGAGCGCGAGATCGGAATCGTCGACGAATGGACCATGCCACTCCGTCAACCCGGTGCGTCGATGGACACCGACGCCGCGGCCGAGGTGACCAGGAACGTCGCGCGAGAGGCGGCGGCCCTGCGCGCGGCGCTCTACGAACGCGCGAGTAGCGACTACTTCGGCGCGTAGCCCAGACGCGACGTCCATTCGTCGTGACGTCGGTCTAGGCTGGCACCGTGATTGAGGTTGTCCTCCGAGCCGTTCGCGTGGACGTCGGGTCGTCCACGCCGTTGCTGCTGCTCGAAGAGGTCGGCGGTGACCGCGTGCTCCCGATATTCATTGGCGCCCCCGAAGCCACGGCGATCGCCTACGCGCTCCAGCACGTCGAGACCCCACGGCCGATGTCCCACGATCTGATGGGTCACGTGATCAGCGCGCTGGGCGCGCGCGTGTTCTCCGTTGAGATCACCGACTTGGATGACAACACGTTCTTCGCCACGCTTCGCTTGGCGCGCGACGGCCAGGAAGTGGCCGTGAGCGCGCGTCCGAGCGACGCGGTGGCATTGGCGTTGCGAGTCGGCGCGCCGATACTCGTTCGTGACGAGCTGATGGCGAGCGAGGGAAAAGTGATGCACCTCGAGGATGGCTTCGAGGTGGTGGGCGAACCCGATGACGAGGCGGAACTCGTCGCCGAGTTGCGAGAGTTCCTCGACACCGTACGGCCCGAAGACTTCAACGAGTGAAGCGCGCGCTCGTCTCGCTGGCGATCTTCTTCGCCTTCGTCGTGATCGTGACGGTGAGTCGACACCACACGACCCCGACCTCAACGACGACGACAACGACGTCGACGTCGACGACGACCTCAACGACGTCAACGACCACAACGACGCTCGCGTCGGCAAACGGATCGACGTGCCGGGGCGCGGACTTCTCCGGGACCGGGGGACTGAGCCAGGGAGCGGCGGGGACGATCTACACGTCCTTCACCCTCACCAAGACCACGTCGGGTTCGTGCACGTTGAAGGGATGGCCGGTGCTCGGCCTGGCGAACCAAGCCGGCGCGACGCTGCCCGAACGCACGATTGAGATCCCCTCGTCGGGCAATCCGGGAAACTTTCTTACACCGGCCGCGAACCACGCACCGACGACATTGACGTTGGACCAGGGTTCGACGACGACCTTCTCGGTGTTCTTCAACGACGTGACCACGGGAGCCGGGTCCACGTGTCCGTCGGTGGCCGTCGTGCGCGTGGGCACGGGTGTCGGCTCGTCCCAGGCGTCGATCCCCTTGACCTACCCGATCCAGCCCTGTAGCGGCGGCACGCTCAACGTCAGCCCGTTCTACTAGTCCCGTCCGATAGGCGAAACCCCGTTACCGCTGGGTAATGGGGTCCGGGCGGGTCTTTTTTCGGTCTCCGTGAAAATTTTTTTGATTTTCGGTTTCACAATGCGTAGTCGCCGGCTTGACATCTACTACTTTCAGGTGACGCGTTGCTCGCAGCGCTAGTGCGCAATGATGCGCGCGCAATTCGTAGGAGGGTGTATGACCGAAGCGTTTACGCCGGACTCGTTGGGGGCGAAGGTCCCCAACGTCGACGGCGGACATGAGCGCCTGCATCGAGGCGTACTCGGACCGATTGACATCGCGGCGGCGACGATGGCCAATATCGGTCCGGCGATGAGTTTCTACTTTGGGTTCGGCTTTCTCGCCTACACGGCGGGACTCGCGTCCCCATTGACCATTGTCGCCGCCGGTATCGCGATCGCGTTCCTCGCGAACACGCTGTCGGAGTTCACCAAGGTGATGCCGTCGACCGGTGGGTTCATCACCTTCGTCGGCAAGTCCTTCGGCGCGCGCACGGGTGTGACGACGGCGCTGCTGACCGGTGTCGGCTACATCGCGGCGATGGCGTCGGTCGTGGGCATCGTCGGCGGGTTCTTCCAGACACTCCTGCAGAACTACAACGTCTCGGGCTTGGAGAGTGTGCCGTGGGGGATCTGGACGGTCCTCTTCCTCGCCTTCGCCGCGTTCATGATGATCCGCGGCATCTCGGTCTCCACCCGACTCGCGGGCTTCTTCTTCGCCTTTGAGATGCTGGTATTGGTCGTCGTGAGCGTGGCCGCCTTGATCAAGTTCCACGGTCACATCAACCTCGCGCCGTTCAACCCCAAGAACATCACGCACGGGTTCTCGGGTCTCGCGGCGGGCTTCCCCCTCGCGATCTACCTCTTCATCGGGTGGGAGAACTCGGCGGCGCTCGCCGAGGAGACGGACAACCCGCGTAAGAACGTCCCCAAGGCCGTCTTCACGTCGGTGGCGATCATGTCCGTGAGTTACCTGCTCTTCGCCTACTCGACCGTGATCGGGTTCTCCGGCGACATCGCAAAGCTCAGCAACCCCAACATCATCCCATTCATCACCGTCGCCAAGGGCGTCATCGGCGCGGCCGCGTTCTTCGCCTTCCTCGCGGGTATGACCTCGACGCTCGGCGCGCTGATCGCGGGCACCAACTCACAGGCCCGACTGATCTTCAACGCCGGACGCGAGGGGCTGCTGCCGAGCTTCATCGGCAAGGTGCACGCGAAGAAGCGCACCCCGGTCAACTCACTGCTGTTCTTCCTCGCGGGCACGCTGTTGATCATCGGGGTCTGGGGTCTCGGCCACCTGCTCGGTGGTCACGGGGCGTCGGCGGGCATGAGCGCCGGCAACCTCTTCTATGAGTCCTCGACCTTCGGCACGATCCTGATTTTGTTGGTCTACGGGCTCAGCAACCTGGCGCTGCCCTTCTACTACAAGAAGCACCACCCGGACCTCTTCAACGGCTTCCGCCACGGGGTGCTGCCAGTTCTCGGTCTCGTCACGATTATTGTGCCGCTGTACTACCTGTCCAAGCCGGGTCAGCCGACGCCGTACAACTGGTATCCGTACATGGCGCTTGTCGCGGTGGTGCTCGCGGTCATCTACGCGGCGGTCCTCGTCAAGCGCGACCCCAGCATCGGAGAGCGCATCGGATCGATCGTCGCCGACGAATAGTCCTACGACGTTTCAGCCCGCGGCCGGATCCACCAGGATCCGGCCGCGGGTTTTTCCGTCTCTGATCGCGTCGATCGCGTGGGCGAGGTGCGTGAGGTTGACGACGGAGTCAACGAGTGGCTCGAGGGTGGCACTCGAGAGGGTTTCAGCGAGGGCGTTCCAGACCCGTTCGCGCGTGGCGGCGCGCGCTTCGACCACGTCGATGCCGAGCAGGGCGACGCCACGGGTGATGAAGGGGTACACCGTCGTCGTGAGGTCGGCGCTGGCTACGAGCCCACTGGCCGCGACGGCGCCGCCGTAGCGCAGGCAGCGCAACACCTGATTGAGCGTCTCGCCGCCGACGCAGTCGACGGCGCCGCTCCAAAGTTCGGAGCCGAGCACGCGATCGAGCCGGTCGCCGACCTGGTCGCGGCGGATTACTCGCGCCGCGCCGCGCTCGAGCAGCCAGTCCGTCTGATGGTCAGAGCCGGTCGAGGCGACAACCCGGTAGCCGCGCTGGGCGAGGAGGGTGACGGCGACGGAACCCACGCCACCGGTCGAACCGGTGACCAGGACCTCACCGT
>JAKBCT010000074.1 GCA_021807655.1 Actinomycetes bacterium
CGGCGACGACCTCGTCGAAGCGCTCGTCGGTCGCCGGGTGACCGGTGCGCCAGTTCACCGCCACCGCGACGCGCGCCGGCGCGAGGACGCTCGGCGAGGTCCCCGAGAGCACGGCGTAGAGGCGCGCGACGTCCGCGACCGTCCGGCCCATCGGGCCGGGGCTGTCCTGGCTCGCGCTGATCGGCACGACGTGGGTGGCGGGCACGACCCCCACGGTCGGTTTCAGGCCGACGACGCCGTTCACCGACGCGGGACAGACGATCGAGCCGTCGGTCTCGGTGCCGACCGCGAGCGGCGCGAGTCCCGCGGCGAGGGCCGCGCCCGAACCCGACGACGACCCGCCGGCCGAGCGATCGAGCGCCCACGGGTTGGCGACCAGCCCGCCGGTCGCCGACCACCCGCTCGTAGAACGCACCGAGCGGATGTTGGCCCACTGGCTCAGGTTGGTGCTCGCGACGATGACCGCGCCCGCCGCGCGCAGTCGCGATACGAGTGGCGCGTCGCGCGAGGGCCGTCCGAGTAAGGCCGTCGAACCCGCCGCGCCGGGCAGTCCGATCGCCTCGATGTTGTCCTTTATCACGACGGGCAGCCCGTGCAGCGGACCGAGTAGGACGCCCTTCGCGCGTTGCTCGTCTCGCTCGGCCGCCACCGCCCGCGCGCCCGGGTCGATCGCCGCGATCGAGTTGAGCGCCACCGACGAGCTCGCCGCGTCGATCGCGTCGATCCGCTCGAGCAGCACGTCGAGCAGGGCGAGCGATCGCAGACTGCCGTCAGCGAACTGGTCCATGACCTC
This sequence comes from Actinomycetes bacterium, assembly GCA_021807655.1. The sequence continues at coordinate 794 of JAKBCT010000074.1, forward strand.
GCCCGCCGACAGGTACGCGAGCGGCGAGCTCGTTTCGTGGGGATCGGTCATCGTGGTCCTTTCTCTCGTACTAGGGCAGGACGATCTCGAACCCGAGGTCGAAGTCGTCGAGCAGCTCCGCCCACGCGCGCAACGCGTCCAGGTCCCCGCTCACCGTCCACGCGCCGCGCGCCACGAGCGACGCCACCGCTTCGGCGCCCGACGCGAAGTCCGCGAAGTCCGCGGCGCTCGTGGTGATCGAGGCGTCCACCTCGCCGGCGGGTTCGCCGCGACGGGCGTGCAGTACGCCGCGGCCGACCTCGACGAACCAGTCTTCGTCGCGCTCGACGACGTGAACAGCGAAGCGCCACGCGCCGACGGTCGCCCGCGGACCGTCGAGGCGCACGCCGATCAGGTCGAAGAGCTGTTCGGGCGCGAGGGCGCGCACGATTCCCGGGGCGATGCCCCGGCGCGTGAGCCCCGCGAGCGGCGTGCCGTTGGCGCGCAGCTCCATCGCGCCGGTCAGGTAGAAGTCACGCCACGGACCCGACTCGGCCTGGTAGCCGAGCTGTTCGAGGGCGTCGGCCTGGAGCAGCCGGGCGGCCTCGTTGCTCGGCTCGGCGAAGACCACGTGGTTGAGCACCTCGACCACCCACCGGTAGTCGCCCTCGTCCATCGAGCGCGTCGCGCGAGCGAGGACCTCGTCGGCCCCACCCATGTACTCGACGTAGCGCCGCGAGGCCTCAACCGGCGGGTGGGGTTGCAGGTGCGCGGGGTTGGCGTCGAACCAGCCGAGGTAGCGCTGGTAGACGGCTTTGGCGTTGTGCGACACCGTGCCGTAGTAGCCGCGGTTGAAGAACTCGTCGCCGAGCGCCGCGGGCAGCTCGAGCTGCTCGGCGATCTCGTTCATCGTGAGGCCGTGGTTCGCGAGTCGCATCGTCTGGTCGTGGATGTAGCGGTAGGCGTCTCTTTGACTGGCGAGGTATCCGAGGAGGTCGTCGTGACCGAAACGGGGCCAGTGGTGACTCGCGAAGAGCACGTCGCAGCCGTCGCTGAAGCGTTCGATCACCTCGTCGATGGACTTACTCCACTGCAGCGCGTCTCGCACCGGCGCGCCGCGCAGCGTGTAGAGGTTGTGCAAGTTCGCCGTGCAGTTCTCCGCCACGCAGAGGGCTCGGTGCTCGGGCAGCACGATGTTCATCTCGGAGGGCGCCTCGGTGCCGGGCGTGAGGTGAAAGACCAGTCGGACCCCGTCGAGCACGATCTCCTCGCCGGTCACGGTGACCTCGCGCGTCGGCGCCACGAGCGCCGAGGTCCCGAGCATCGGTAGACCGCGGCCGAGTCCGGTGTCGACGTGGCCACGCGGGTCGCGCGCGAGCAGGGCCCCGTACATGTAGCTCGCACGCCTCACCATCGCGTTGCCCGCGACGACCTGCTCACCGGCCACCGCGTCGAGGAACCCGGCCGGCGCGAGGACGGGGACCGCCCCGGACTCGACGGCGGCCCGATCGACCACCCCGAGCACGCCCCCGTAGTGGTCGACGTGACTGTGGGTGTAGATGACCGCGCGCACCGGGCGCTCGCCGAAGGTCTCCGTGACGAGTCCCAGCGCGGCGCCGGCGGTCTCGGTCGTGGTCAAGGGGTCGATCACGACCCAGCCCGTGTCCCCGGCGACGAAGGTGACGTTGGCGATGTCCAAACCCCGGACCTGATAGACGCCACCGGTCACCTCGAACAGTCCGGCGCGGCCGTTGAGCCGCGCCTGGCGCCACAGGCTCGGGTTGATCGTGGCGGGGGCGTCGTCGGTGCCGTCGACGAAGGCGTAGTCGTCGAGGTCCCACACCGCGTGACCCAGCGCGCCGACGACGCGTCGGGGCGACGCGCCAGCGAGCAGGCCCCGGGTCGCTCGCTCGTCGTCGGGGCTGGACAGGCGCGCGACGTCTTCGAGGACGCGCCGCTGGTGACGCGACGTCGAGGCGCTCGCCCCTTTTCGTTCCGCCGATGGCGCCATCGTCCCTCCCGCTTGCACGGTAGCCGAGCACCCCGCCGGCGGCGCGGCTACCGTTGGCGACACGACGATACGTGACGAGCGACACGACGGTCCGACCGCGATGACGACCGCTGGGTCGAGCGGCGTAGCCGACCTCGACGAGCGGCGCGCCTCGCTGCGGGCGTGGCTCGAAGCGCACCCGAACCCCACGGGCCGCGAACTCGCCGACGCCGGTCTCGTCGCCCCGCAGTGGCCGCCGCCCTGGGGGCGCGGGGCGAACGCCGCCTACCAACTGGTCATCGATGACGAACTGCGTCGCGCCGGCGTGACCCCGCCGTCCAACCCGATCGGTATCGGCTGGGCCGGACCCACGCTGCTGCTGGCGGGTACCGCGGTGCAACGCGAGCGATGGCTCGGCCCACTGCTGAGCGGCGACGAGCAGTGGTGTCAGCTCTTCAGCGAACCCGACGCCGGCAGCGACCTCGCCTCACTCACCACGACCGCGAGGCGCGACGGGGACGAATGGGTCGTCACGGGTCAGAAGATCTGGACGAGCTACGCGCACCTCGCCACCTGGGGGATCCTGCTCGCGCGCACGTCGACCGACGGGTCCCGACAACGCGGCATCAGCTACTTCGTCTGTCCGATGCACGCCCCGGGCGTGACGATCCGCCCGCTTGTCGACATGACCGGCCTGCACACGTTCAACGAGGTGTTCCTCGACCACGTGCGACTGCCGGCCGATCACCTCATCGGCGACGAGAACGACGGCTGGCGCCTCGCCAAGGTCACCCTGGGCAACGAGCGCGTCTCGCTCTCCAACGAAGGCGCGCTCTGGGGCCGCGGGCCCACGGCCGCCCAGCTCGTGGCCACCGTTCGCGATCGGGCCATCGCCCACGACGAGCTCGAGCGCGACGAGCTCGTCCAGTGTTGGATCCGCGGGGAGATCCTGCGACTCTTGCGCCAGCGCCTGGTGCAGGCGGCGGTGGCCGGCCGCGAACCCGGTCCGGAGGCGAGCGTGCGCAAGGCGCTCGCCGACGATCACGGCCAGGTGGTGATGGGCCTCGCCCAGCGCCTCGCCGGCACCGCGGGACTGCTCGCCGGCCGCGGGCCCGGCGGCGTGGCCGGCGACGAAGGCGCCCTCTGGTCCTACGGCTTCCTCTTCTCGCCGGCGCTCACGATCGGCGGCGGAACGTCGAGCGTGCAGCGCACGATCATCGCCGAACGGGTGCTGGGCCTCGCGAAGGACTAGTCGTCGGCGTAGCGGGCCGTCGTGACGGCGATGGTCGTGGGCACGCTGGTGGCGAAGACGACCAAGAGGCATGACACGACCACGAGCGGCGCGCCGCGGGTGTGATCGCGCACGAAGGCGAACTCGATCATCCCCGCCGAGATCACGTAGGCGAGCAGTGCCCAGTGGAACACACGTCGGACAGTGCGCCCGGCGAGCGGGCGGTGACGACCGAGCAGGACCCAGGCCGCCGACCACGTGGCAGAAGACGAGCGCAACGCCAGTTACCGGCGACCGCGGCGGGGTTGAACGCGGCGGCGGCCGCGACGAACGGCAGCCTCACGACGCCACGACCTGGATATGACACTGCCCGATCGACACCCCAGCGCCTGGTACTCCGTCAGCGACGTCACCTCCGATGTAGGCACTCGCAAGAACGGTCGCCCGCGTCGCCCGACGTGGCGCGTCAAACGATGAGGATTCTCAGTCTGGCCGTCAACCGCGCCGGCGGCGTCACGTCGCACCTGATCAGAGGCGTGCGATAGCGCGGTCCGTCGACGTGCGCCGTCCGACGAGCGTCGCGGGCCGTGCGCGATACTGGGGGTCGTGACGACGATCGAAGAACCGGTGATGGGAACCCCGTGTTGGGTGGACTACACCGTCCCCACGCTCGACGAGCAGGTCGCCCTGCAACGCTTCCTCACGGACCTCTACGGTTGGCGGTGGAGCGGCGGCGGCCAAGAGACGGGTCACTACGCCACGGCGACGCTCGACGATTCGCCGGTGATGGGGGTGTCGGTGGGAGCCGGATCACCGTCACTGCCCACGACGTACTTCGCGACGGACGACACCGCCGCGAGTGTGGAGCGGGCCCGCGGCCTCGGCGGACGGGTCGTCTTCGGACCGGTCCACGTCTTTGACCTCGGGTGGACGACGATCATCGCCGACCCGACGGGCGCCACCCACGGTCTGTGGGAGCCGCAGGATTTCGCGGGCTTCGGGCGCATGTACGAGCCCAACGCGCCGGGGTGGTTCGACCACGTGTCGCGCGACAGCGAAGCGGCCGCGCGCTACTACGTCGCGTTGACCGGACACTCCGTCTTCGAGCCCGAGCCGGGCATGCGGGTCCTCCAGCACGACGGCGCGTGGTTCGCGAGCGTCACCCAACCCCAGGTCGCCGAGGACGAACCCCGGTGGAACCCCGTCTACGTGGTCGACACGCTCTCGCGCACGCTCGACGTCGTGCGTCGCCACGGCGGCCAGGTGCTCGTCGAGGAGATGCCCGTGCCGGGCAGTTCGATCAGTGTCTTTCGCGACCCGGTCGTCGGGTCGGTCATGACGGTGATGGCCGCCGGCACCCCCGCTTGAGCTGGCGTGCGAGAATGGGTGTCATGACAACACGCCCCACCATCG
>JAKBCT010000075.1 GCA_021807655.1 Actinomycetes bacterium
CTCGTCAAGGAGGTTGCCATCGATCTCACCGCGGCATAGAGTTCACGACGAAGAGATTGGCGCGGAGAACGTCGACGCCCACGAACTCTTACACCACTTGTTGGGACTTAACCCATGGCCAAGTCGGGATGGCGAAGAACAAATAGGAGCAAGGGCCTAATTCGTAGGCGGCCACCACACGCACCTTCCCCTATCGGACTTGATACCTCTGGATTAATGAGACCGAGTTTCTGTGAAAAAACGGTACACATTCGTATCGCGAGCCTCGAAGCCCAGTTTGCGATACAACGCATTCGCGGCTTGGCGCGACGGCCGGCTCGTCAGATCGATCGTTCGCGCGCCGCGTCGACGCGCTTCTTCAATTGCGGCGTTCGTCAGGGCAGCACCAAGTCCGAGCCCCCGCGACGCTCCATCCACGATGACGTCCTCGATCCACGCTCGCTGACCGCTCGGGATGGCGAACAGGACCAGCGTCAAAGTCCCAACGATCACCCCATCACTCTTGGCGATGAAGAGGACGACGTCACGATCCGTGGTCAATCGGACGACGTCGTCGTCAGTAAGTGGCGTCGCGCTCGACGACAACTGCGGCACGAGCCGATTGAGCGCGTCTCGCAACTCCGGCGACGCCGACTCGACGATCGTCACCTCGACACTCACGATTCAGCCCGCCACACCGGTTTACGCAGATCGTCGTAGAAGACGTCCCGTCGTTCGCCGTCGATCGCCGCGAAGATGGGTCCGGCCCACCGTTCGGCGCCGATGGTCGGCGTCGGCAAGTCGTCTCTGGTGAACCAGCCCGCGTCGGTGCACTCGAGTGGGTGGATCTTGAGCGAACCGCCAGTCGCTCGACAGAAGAAGATCAGCGAGTAGAGCGGAATGCGCGAAACCCCGAGTCGCATACCGTCGAGCACGCCGATGAGCCGCACCGGTTCGACTTCGATGCCGGTCTCCTCGAGGACCTCCTTGACGACGACCTCGGGAGCCGAGTAGCCGACGTCGCACCACCCGGTCGGGTACAGCCAGATCCCCGAGTCGGCCCGCTGGATGAGGAGTAGTTCACCCTGGTCGTTGGTGACGGCCGCACCGACCGCGACCTTGGGCGTCGCGTAGCCGGGGACGCCCCGTCCGACATCGCCCAACCACTCGGCGACGTAGCCGTCGGCGTCGGCGTCGGCGTCGGGACGATCGTCGCGCCCGAGGTCCGCCGCCACCTTGATGTCCCCGGCGATACGCAACACCTCCTCGTATCGCTCGCGTTCGAACTGGCTCTCGGTGAACCCCATGCCGGTGCGCGCGACACCGGCGAGTGACTCCGCCCACCGGCGCAGCATCTTCTCGGTAACCGGCTCGGTCACGTCTGTCCTTTAGGCGACCGTCGCGTCGAGCACCTCGTCGACGGTGCCGACGATACCGGTGTAGAACGCCCCGAACTCGCCGTAGAGCGTGGACGCCTCGTCGTAGCGCATGGTGTAGACGCAGTCCTTCAGGTCGTCGACGTGCACGGCGAAGAGCGTCACGCCCCACTCCCAGTCGTCCAGGCCCGTCGAGCCAGTCACCACCTGGAGCACCCGTCCGCGGAAGTTGCGACCGGACTGGCCGTGCTGACGCATCAGGGACTCGCGCTCCTCGTAGGGCAACGCGTACCAGTTGTGCTGGTCACCGCGGCGCTTGGACATGGGATAGAAGCAGAAGGCCGGCATGCCCTCGGGCGGCAGCACGGGAAAGAGCCGGTCGTTGAGCATCTTCTCGGGCATACCCCCCGCGTACTCACTCACCTCGGTGACCGACACGTAACTTTCGGCGACCCGCAGCCCCGCGGCCTGGATCTTGGACTGGAACCGTCGAAGGTCCCAGAGGTCCTCGCCGAGCACCATGAAGCAGGTGTCGGCCTTGGCGCCGATGATCGCCGCGGTCACGACCTGGAGACCCTTCTCGACGGCTTCGTCGACGGCCTTGCGCACCGCTCCGCTGTCAACCGGGCCGACCGGGTGGCAGAAGAGGTGTACCACGTTGAGTCCACGCGAGGGGGCGACGGGAGTCGTAGGAGTCATAGCGCCATGCTACGGCGATTCGTGGCGCACGGCACCGGTGCGGAAACGACGAAGCGGGGCCGATGGCCCCGCTTCGTCGAACCTCGTACTGGCTTAGTAGTCTTCCATGCCTCCACCGGGCATCGACGGCGCCTTCTCTTCGGGCTTGTCGACAATGACCGCCTCGGTGGTGAGGAACAGCGCCGCGATGGACGCCGCGTTCTGCAGCGCCGAGCGCGTCACCTTGGCCGCGTCGATGACGCCGGCCTTGATGAGGTCCTCGTACTCGCCGGTCGCCGCGTTGAGACCCTCGGTGGGCTTCTTCAGGTTGCGCACCTTGTCGACGATGACGCCACCCTCGAGTCCCGCGTTCACCGCGATCTGGTTGAGCGGAGCCTCGACGGCCTTGGCCACCATGCGAGCACCCGTGGCCTCGTCACCCGACAGCTTGTCGGCGGCCTCGAGGATCCGGCTCTGGCTGCGCAGCAGGGCGACGCCACCGCCGGGCACCACACCCTCCTCGATCGCGGCCTTGGTCGTCGAGACCGCGTCCTCGATACGGTGCTTCTTCTCCTTGAGCTCGACCTCGGTGGCGGCGCCAACCTTGATCACCGCGACGCCGCCGGACAGCTTGGCCAAACGCTCCTGGAGCTTCTCGCGGTCGTAGTCCGAGTCGGTGTTCTCGATCTCGGCCTTGATCTGGTTGATCCGACCCTTGATGTCGTCGTCCGAACCGGCGCCCTCGACGATCGTCGTCTCGTCCTTGGTGACCACGACCTTGCGGGCGGTGCCCAAGAGCTCGAGCGTGGCGTTCTCCAACTTGAGCCCGACCTCTTCGGCGATAACCGTCGCGCCGGTCAGGATCGCGATGTCCTGGAGCATGGCCTTGCGGCGCTCGCCGAACCCGGGCGCCTTGACGGCGACGGACTTGAAGGTCCCGCGGATCTTGTTGACGACGAGGGTCGCGAGTGCTTCGCCTTCGACGTCCTCGGCGATGATCAGCAGCGGTCGACCCGACTGCATGACCTTCTCCAGGACCGGCAGCACGTCGCGAACGGCCGTGATCTTGCCCGACACGAGCAGGAGGTAGGCGTTCTCGAGGACCGCCTCCATGCGCTCGGTGTCAGTCGAGAAGTACGGGGAGATGTAGCCCTTGTCAAAGCGCATGCCCTCAACGAGGTCCATGTCCATGCCGAATGACTGGCTCTCTTCAACCGTGATCACGCCGTCCTTGCCGACCCGGTCGATCGCGTCGGCGATCATCTGACCGATTTCGGTGTCCGCGGCCGAGATCGAGGCGACCTGGGCGATCTGCTCCTTGGTGTCGGCGGGCTTGGCGAGGTCCTGCAGCGAGGCCACGGCGGCCTCCACGGCGGCCTCGATGCCCTTCTTCAGGGACATCGGGTTTGCGCCGGCGGCGACGTTCTTTAGCCCTTCGCGGACCATGGCCCAGGCGAGTACCGTCGCCGTCGTCGTACCGTCACCGGCCACGTCGTCGGTCTTCTTCGCGACTTCCTTCACCAGCTCGGCGCCGATGCGCTCGAAGGGGTCCTCGAGCTCGATGTCCTTGGCGATCGAGACGCCATCGTTCGTGATGGTGGGGGCTCCCCACTTCTTGTCCAGCACGACGTTGCGACCCTTTGGCCCGAGGGTCACTCGGACCGCGTCGGCCAGTTTGTTCATGCCGCGCTCGAGTGCGCGTCGAGCCTCTTCATCGAAAGCGATCAATTTCGCCACGGTGATTCCTCCTAGTGCGAGAGTGCATCCTTTTTGGTGCAAAGCGATATTAGCACTCTCAGCACAGGAGTGCTAACGCCTCAGCCCCCCGCGACGGCTGGCACGAGTGAAACGGTCTGGCCCGCCTCGAGCACGGTGTCGAGTCCCTGGAGGAATCGGACGTCTTCGTCGGCCACGAACACGTTGACGAATCGGCGCAGCGCGCCGCGGTCGTCGAGGACCCGAAACGCGATGCCGGGGTACGCCTGGTCGACGGCGACGATCGCCTCACGGACCGTCGCCGCGTCGACCGGAACCTCGCCCGCCCCCCCGACGAGCGACCGTAACTGGCTCGGGAGTCGAACGATGACGCTCACGATGCCGCCACCAGCTGGTGGAAACGCAGGGCCGCCTCGGCGTCGGCGAGCGACGCTGTGATCGTGGAACTCACCGTCGCGCTGTCCACGACCGCGTCGAGGGTCTTGAGGCCGTGGCCCGAGATGATGGCCACGATCGACTTGTCGCGGTCGATCGACCCGCGCTGCACGAGCTGGCGAAGCGACGCGATCGTGACGCCGCCGGCGGTCTCGGCGAAGATCCCCTCGGTGCGGGCGAGCAGCCCAATGCACTCGAGGATCTCGTCGTCGGGTACCGACCCGCAGTCTCCCCCTCGCGCCCGCAGTTCGTCGAGTACGTAGGGACCGTCGGCGGGGTTACCGATCGCGAGCGAGCGCGCGATCGTGTTCGGTCGCTGCGGGGTGACGACGTCGACGCCGTCGGCGAAGGCCGTGGCGATCGGCGAGCATCCCGTGGCCTGTGCGCCGAACAGTACCGGTGCCCCGCCGTCGACGAGGCCGAGCTCGATGAATTCGCGGAACCCCTTGGCGACCTTGGTGAGCTGGCTGCCCGACGCCACGGGCACCACGACCTGGTCGGGCGTGCGCCAGCCCAGTTGTTCGGCGATCTCGAAGGCCAGCGTCTTGGACCCTTCGGCGTAGTACGGGCGCAGGTTGATGTTGGCGAAGGCCCAGTCGCCGTGCTCGGCCACCAGTTCGATGCAGAGCCGGTTCACGTCGTCATAGTTACCCTCGACGCCGAGCACCGTGCCGCCGAAGATTGCCGCCATGGCGATCTTGGACTTCTCGAGGTCACTCGGGATGATGGTCACGCTCGGCCAGCCGATCGCGGCCGCGTGCGCGGCAACCGACGTCGCCAGGTTCCCCGTCGACGCGCACGCCGCGGTCGTGAAACCGAGTCGTCGCGCGCTTGAGAGGGCGACCGAGACGACTCGGTCCTTGAACGAACCGGTGGGGTTGCGCGTGTCGTCCTTCAGCCAGAGTTCGCGCACGCCCAACTCCTCGGCAAGACGCGTGGCCCGGCGAAGCGGCGTCCACCCGGCGCCCAGGTCGACCGGTTCGACCCCCGGGTCCGGCAGCAGCGCGCCGTAGCGCCAGATCGAGTTCGGACCCGATTCGATCGATTCGCGAGTCACCACCCCGCGCGCCGCCTCGAGGTCGTACTCCACCTCGAGCGGTCCGAAGCAGAAGTCGCACGAATACCGCGCATCCGCCGGATAGGTTGTGCCGCACTCTCGACACTTGAGGCCAGTTGAGA
>JAKBCT010000076.1 GCA_021807655.1 Actinomycetes bacterium
TGACCCGCGTCGCGCCGAGCGCGGCCCAGATCGCGACCGCGAGGGTCATCACGATGCCCACCTTCCACAGCGTGTACGCCCCGGCCGTGTTCAGACTCGTGAAGTCGCCGTAGAGGGCGCGAAAGGCTGGGTTGCGCACGAGGGCCGAGACACCGGCCATCGCGAGCACGCCGCCGCTGGCGTTGTAGGTGGCAACCGTCACGGTGACCATCACGACGAGCAGCGCAACGATGACGACCGTGGTGAGTCGAACCTGTCGCCACGCGACGCCGCGAGCGGAGCGCGGACCCACCTAGCCCCGCGAATCGTCGTAGTACGAGAGGAAGATCTCTTCGAGGCTCGACTCGTGGGTGCGCAGCGACGTGACCCGCCCCCGCGCGAGCACGGCCAGCACGGGCTCGAGGGGGCCGACCACCCGAATACGGACCTCGTCGCCGTCACTCGACACAACACTCACGCCCGGGATCGATCCCAGATCGTCGAAGTCACCGGCCACGTCGATCTCCACACCGACCACGTCGCGCAGTTCGTCGATCGCCGACACCGTGACGAGTCGGCCCTCGCGGATCATCGCGACCCGTTCGCAGAGGTGCTGCACCTCGGTCAAGATGTGCGAGCTGAGCAGGATCGCCTGTCCTCGTCGCTGGGCTTCGAGCACGCATTCGCGAAAGACCCGCTCCATCAAGGGGTCGAGTCCCGCGGTTGGCTCATCGAGCAGCAGCACCGGCGCGCGAGTTGAAAACGCGCTGATCAACGCCACCTTCTGGCGGTTCCCCTTCGAATACGCCCGTATCCGCTTCGCGGGGTCGAGCGCGAAACTCGCGACCAGGTCGTCTCGGTAGACCGTGTCGACCTCACCGTGCAGGGATCCCAGGAGCGAAATCGCCTCGAGCCCGGTGAGCTGGGGCCAGAGCGCCACCTCGCCGGGCACGTAGGCGACGGCGCGGCGGGCCTCCGCGGACCCGGCGCGATGACCGAGAATGGACGCGCTGCCCGACGTCGGGCGCAAGAGACCGAGCAGGAGCCGCAGGGTGGTCGTCTTGCCCGCACCGTTCGGCCCGAGGAACCCGACGACCTCACCGGCCTCCACCGCCAGGGTCAACGCATCGACGGCCTTGGTCGGTCCGAAGTGTTTGGTAAGGCGAACCGCCTCGAGGGCGTGACCGGACACGACCGTAATCTAACCGACGTCATCAAGCGCCCGGACCCGAACAACGTTCGGTTCCGGGCGCTTGCTGGATACGTTCTGCCCACGAGCGTGGGACGGGTCTCAACGGGCCGTCTTCACCGGTCCCTGTTGGACGCGCACCACGAGAGCGATGAGCGTGAGCCACACGCCGATCACGAGCGACAACAGGACGAGCACCACCCAGCGGCCGATCAAACCGTCGGGCCGCAGGCTCTCCACTGCTCCCGCGAACGGGTCGGTTCGCGCGGCCTGGACCGTCAGCGACGTGGTCGCGAGCACCGCGCCCGAACTGTCCACCGCTGACGCCTCGAAGTTCTGCGTGCCGGCCCACGTCGGCTGGTAGGTGATCGACGCAACGCCGGCGGCGTTGGTCGTCGCGGTGCCGATGAGCAGGACCGGAGCGCCGGCGAATTCCTCGACGTGCACGTAGAAGTTGACCGTCGTGCCCGACATCGGCGTAGCCGCCGTGTCGACCTGGGCAGTCAACTCGACGCCCTGGTGGGACGCGGGACTGCCCGACGTCAGCGCGAGCGTCGCACCGGTTGAGGCCGCCGCCGGCAGGGCCGCCGCGGCGACGCTGAGCAGCACCACGCCGCTCAGCCCCGCCAGCGCGCGCGTCGCGCGACGAGAGAAATTGGCTAGTGACATCATGCGCCCACCTCCAGGGTTCCCGACTCCTCGTGGCCCTCGGCGAGTTCTTCCATCTCCGCCATTGACAGGATCGGCACGAAACGGAACACCACGAGCAAGAGCAGCGGGATGGCCGCCGTGGCCGCAATGGTGATCGAGATCGGCACCCACGTGAAGTGGTAGGTGCCCCAGTTGCCCGCGAGCACGCCGCCCTTGGCCAGCGGAGAGTTCACAAGCGGCTCGGTCGCCGGGGGGATGACGATGACGAGCCGCTTGATCCAGAGCGCCGCCACCACGAGGAACGAGGCCACCACGACACCACTGGTCGTGCGGAACCGTCGGAACATCATGATGAACAGGGGCGCGATGCCCCCCGCGACGAAGTAGATCCAGAACGGAATCGCGTAGCGACCCGCGACAATCTGGTAGACCCACGCGGACGCACCGGCCGTGCCGGAGTAGCCGTCGATCAGGTACTCGGTGAACGTGAGGTACAGGTACGCCGCACCGAAGGCGATCATCAAGAACCCGAGTCGCACGAAGTGCCGGGGGGTGACGAACGCCTCCAAGTGGAACAGTTTGCGCGACGCGGCGACGGTCAGCACGACGAGCGCGACGCCCGAGTAGAGCGCGGCCACGACGAAGTAGACCGGCAGGATCGTCTCCATGTAGCCGGCCCGCGACGACGACGCGAACGCGAAGGACAGCACCGAGTGGACCGAAACCGCCATCGGGATGATCATGATCGCGATCAACCCAATCGCACCGTTCAGGCGACGACGCTCGTAGGGCGTGCCGCCGAAGCGTCCGACGAGGACGCGGTAGAGCGACTTACGCACTTTCACCCGGGTGCTCGGCACCTCGTCGTCGAAGCGCTCCAGGGCGATCGCGGCGTCCGGCACGAGCGGCAGGTAGAAGAACACGATCGTCGCCAGCAGGTACGTGCTCACGGCGAAGAAGTCCCAGAGGATCGGCGACGTGAGGTTCCAGTACGGGGGCCAGACGAGCTCCCAGATCCGGCTCGGGTCACCCAGGTGCGGGATGATGAAGACCATCCCGATGGGCAGCGTCACGAGGGCCGTCGCCTCGGCGATCCGCGTCAGCGGCGCGCGCCACGCGGCGTGGGTCAGGCGAAGGATCGCCGACACCACCGCACCGCCGTAACTCACCCCGATGAAGGTGACGAGGTTGGCCTCGTAGATCGCCCAGAAGGCGCCGTCGTTGTAGCCCGCCGTGCCCAGCCCGTTGGCGACCTGGTAGATCCACGCCGCTATGCCGCCCAAGACGATCACGGTCAGCACGCCGATCGACGGCCACCACCAGCGCGGTGTTTCGAGCACCGGCCGCATTGCCACCGCCCGAAGGTCGGTTTCCTGGGGCGACGACTGATCGCGCCCCACGTTCGGAATGATGACGTCGGTCATCGGTCCCCTCCAGTCACGCGCGTCACGACGCGCTCGAGTTGTTGTTCAGGTCCTGGCCGTGGCCGGGGATGTAGTACACGCGCGGGTGCGTGCCGTACTCCTCTTTGAAGACGATCGCGTCGTTCTCGGCGAGGAATGTCGAGATCTTGACCGTGGCGCCCATGCCGTTCACCGCGGCGTCCGAGGTCAGGTCACCGAAGTAGAGCACGCCCATCGGACAGTTGGTCACGCACTCAGGCAGCTGACCGGTCGGCAGCATCGCTGCGCACTCGATGCACTTGCCGACGGTTCCCTTGACCTGGGGCACGGGCCACTCGGGCTCTTGCTTGAAGGGCTGGCGGGGCGCCGGGACCGGGTCCGACCAGTTGAAGTAGCGCGCGTCGTAGGGACAGGCGTTCATGCAGATACGCGTCCCAATGCACTTGCTCTGGTCAACGAGGGTGAGGCCCTCCGGGGTCCGGAAGTTCGCCCCGACCGGGCAGACCGGCACGCACGCCGGGTCCTCACACATCTGACACGGGCGGGGCATGAAGTAGTCCTCACCCGCGGCGTTGGTCATCGTGTAGACGTTCATCCACGTCTGGTCTTCGTGCAGGTAGTGCGCCGTCTGGCAGGCCGTAGTGCAGAGCTTGCAACCGTTGCACAGGCGCAGGTCGATGATCATGCACCACTGCTTGACCGGTCCGCTCGGCGTGGTCGTAGCCGGCTCGGCGGCGGCGACCAGGGTCTCGGTCAGTGCGCCCAGCACACCGACCCCGAGGGTACCCAGTGCCGCGGCCCGCAAGAGGCCCCGCCGGCCGATGGTCACGGCCGCGGCCGTCAACTCATCGCGTCCGGCGTCTTCTTCGGCCACAACTTCGTTCTCGTGTCGTGTGGTCATGCTGTCACCTTGATTGTGCCTTCCATCCATTTCATGGTCGACATCGCGCCGCCCATGCCATTCGTGCCCGCGCCGCACGGGGCGTAACACTGCCAGGTGAACGTCCCCGTCTTGGTGGGGATGAACGTCGCGACCACCGTCACCGACTTGCCGGTTGGCGCAGCCGGGATCGGCATGTTAAAGGAGAGTCCGGGCACCGTGAAGGTGTGGGCGACGTCGGTGTCCGGCACCGACGAGATCGCCTGTCCCGCCGCGGTCTCCTGGCCAGTGGTCGAGCCCTCGACCTTGGCGAACATCATCTGGGCGCCCATGAGCGGGGCCGTACCGTCGTCGAAACTCACGATCTTGACGGTTACGCGCTCGCCGACGTGCACGGTCCAGTCCGCGTTGGTGTACTGCGGCTGGTCACCGAAACCGGTGAGCGAGCCCGTCACGATCTTCATCGTCTCGGTGACCTGTCCGTGCGGCGCGACGGCCGCCGGAGGGTTCGAGCGGGTTAGTCGCGTCACGCCCGCGGCGATACCGCCGACGAGCGCGACGGTCACGCCGAGTCCGACCAGGATCCCCGCGATCGAACCGAGAACCACACCACCACTACGAACGAAGTTCGCAGGACGGCGCCAGCTCAGACGGCCGAGGCGCTCGAGCGGATCCATGGCGCCCAGACGCGCGAGCGGACCCCGGGCGCCTTCGCGCCCGGGTCCGTTCGCGCCAGTGGTGTGGCGACTGCTCATGAAACTACCTTGACCTTGCCCGTCATCCAGCCGTTGGTCTTCATCGCCCCGTCCATGCCCACGGTGCCCGTGCCACACGGCGCGTCACAGTTCCAGGTGAACGTGCCGGTCTTGGTCGGCTTGAAGGTGGCGATGACCACGATGCTCTTACCGGTCGGCGCGACGGCGATCGGCATGTTAAAGCCGAGTTTGGCGATGGTGAAGGTGTGTGAGACGTTGATGTCCGACACGTTGGTGATCGACTTGCCGCCGGAGATTTCCTTGCCGCCGACCGTACCCATGACCTTCGTGTACTTCATGAAGTTGCCCATCAGTGGCGCGGCTCCGTCGTCGAAGCTCACGATCTTGATGGTCACGGTCTGGCCCTTGTGCACCGTCCACGACGAGTTCGTGATGCGCGGCTGCTCGCCGCTGCCGGCCAGCTTCCCGGTCGTCAGGATCTGCATGACCTCGGTCACGTGGCTCGGTG
>JAKBCT010000077.1 GCA_021807655.1 Actinomycetes bacterium
GGGCAGAATCCAACGATTGCTCGCCAGGTTCCAGTGGAGGATCTCGAGGTTCCCGCCCCACGTGGTCCCACTGGCCACGCGTGCGCCATTGTGCCAATGCCAGCCCGTTTCACGCGTCGTGGGCAGCGGTGCCGCCAGGGTCGAAGGTTCCTCCCACCGGCACTCCAGGTCCGTGAAGTAGTCCACCGGTGCGATCTCAACCACCTGATGATCAAAGAGTGCGTGGCCCAGCGAGGTCATGGCGACGTCGTGCACGCCGCCGGGACGCGCCAGGTGGACGAGTGTCGAGCCACCGTGATAACTGGAAATCCCGAGGTTCCAGAGGTAGTTCAGCAGGTTGGTGTTGTCCGAATAGCCGAAGAACGCTTTGGGGTTTGCCGCAATGAGGTCCGCGTCGAGATGCGGGAGCACGGTGATCTGGTCCGAGCCACCGATGACCGCCATCAGTGCCTTGATCTCGGAGTCGGCGAAAGCGGCGTTCAGGTCCCGAGCCCGCTCGACGGCACTGGCACCGAGCTGACGGGTGGTGGGGTATTCCACGGGAATGAGACCGAATCGCTCACGAAGAACTCGCAGTCCCATCTCATGGACTTCTGGGTACGCACCGGCGCCGGCCCACGAGGGCGAGACGATCGCGACCCGGTCGCCCCGGTCCAACTTGGGCGGCACGCGAAACGGTCGTGGGTCCTTCATCGCAAAACCATACTTTCGTGTTTTGTTCTCGCAGGCAATGTCATGGCCGCGCCTGCGTTCACCGTCGCGACGGTGAAACGGGCACGGACTCCAACGGCGCTCGCCGTCTCGCTGACCTGATGTGGCCAGCGTCAAGCACGAAGCGCGACCCGAGGTGTCGAACACGACCGTGGCAACGTCGGGCGCCTCGCCATCGCCGAGATCCTCGCGAGACGTCGCGGCCTCGCGCAGCAACGCAAATACGGCGACGCGTCACGTGGTGGATCGATGCAGACCGGCCCGTTCGCCTCGAGTCACAAACTTCGTCGCCATCTTGCGACTCGCCTCGTCAATCATCTCGTCGCCGAACATCACCGCGCCAGATCGGTCGTCCTCGGTCGCGACCCGATACGCCTCAAGAATGTCCCACGCCCGATCGAACTGTTCCTGGGTCGGCGAATAGACCTCGTTGAGTACGAGCGCCTGGTCGGGCGTGAGGGCCCATTTGCCGTCGTAGCCCAAGACGCGCGTCCGCTGGGCAAACTCACGAAGCGCGTCGAGTTCGCGGACCTTGAGGAAGGGCCCGTCGATGACCTGCAGACCGTTCGCTCGACCGGCCATCAGGATCCGCGAGAACACGTAGTTGAAATGATCGCCGGGATACTCGGGAATCGCCACACCGCCGGTCAGCACGGGCATTTCGATCGACGCGGCGAAGTCGGCGGGGCCAAAGATTATCGTCTCGAGACGCGGCGAGGCCGCACAGATCTCGTCCACGTTGATCAACCCCCGCGCCGTTTCAATCTGTGCCTCGATGCCGATGTGCCCGGCGGGCAGACCCGCGTTTCGCTCCACTTGGCTCAAAAGGAGATCGAGTGCGACGACCTCGGCCGCGGACTGAACCTTGGGCAACATGACTTCGTCCAGTCGTGGTCCCGCGTTGGAAACCACCTCAATCACGTCACCGTAGGTCCACGGCGTATCCCAGGCGTTCACCCGGACGCAGAGCACACGCTCGCCCCACTCCTGGTCACGAATGGCCGCTACCACTTTTGCTCGGGAGGCGATCTTCTCATTTGGCGCGACCGAGTCCTCAAGGTCGAGGAACGTCATGTCCGCCGTCGCTGACGGGGCCTTGGCGAGGAATCGATCCGAGGAGCCGGGTGTTGACAAACAGGATCGACGGGGAAGATGGCGTGAGCGCGCTGACATGCGCACGAGCCTATTTCGAGTGGACCTCGATCCCCGTCCGTGGCGGTAGCGCCCGCAGTACTAAGCCTGTGACCAGGTATTTTGTAGAACTCTTATGTATTCGGCGAGCCTGAGCCACGTCCCAACGGGTAGCGTGGCGACCGTGACTGACGTCGAGCGCCTCGTGCGCCATTCGACGCCGCGGCCGACTCAGGGGCTAGGGCGATGGTCGGCTATTGCCTCGCTCGTCGCGACGGTGCTGGTTGGGATTTTCCCCACACCCGCCCTGGCGAGTCTGTCGAGCGCGCGAGCCCAGGCTTCAACGTTGTACAAGCAGATCCAGTCGATTGACGGTCGCGTCGGCTACCTCGGTCAGAAGTACGACATGACCCTGATCAAGTTGCACAACATCACCCACGTCATCACCAACACCAAGAGCATCGTGTCCCAGATCCAACGTGACGTGACCAAGGGCAACGCCCAACTGCGAGCCGACGCGATTTTCGCTTACGTGACCAACGGTTCGGCCGCCAGCAACAATCCAATGTTCTCCTCCAACGCCACCACGATCGGCGAGACCAACGTCTACAACCAGGTCGCCTCGGGCAACGTGTCGACGACGATCGCCAACCTGAAGGACTACCGAATCAAGTTGACCCAGGAGCGCTCGATACTGGCGGCCGAAGACCGCCAGGCGGCCAACGCGGCGCGCACGGCCGCCTCCGCGCTGCACGAGGCCAAGCTCCTGCAAGCCACCCTCCAGAACACGCTCAGCCAAGTGAAGGGGCAGATCGCCACCTTTATTAGCCAAGAAGAAGCGGCGGCGGCGGCTCAGTCGGCGAGCACGTTGCAGAACGCGCAACCGATCGCGGGCTTCCCGGCCCCACCACCGGACTCGCGAGCCAACATCGCCATACGCGCGGCACTCTCGTTCCTCGGGGTACCGTACGTGTGGGGAGGCGCCTCGCGTTCGGGCGTCGACTGCTCGGGCCTGGTGATGTTGGCCTACGCCGCCGCCGGGATCTTCCTGCCTCACTACTCGGGCGCCCAGTTCGCCGACACGATGCGCGTGCCGCTCATCGACCTGCAACCCGGCGACTTGCTGTTCTACGGCTACGAGGGCGACCAGCACGTGGCGATGTACCTCGGTAACGGTGAGATGATCGAAGCACCCTCGGCCGGCTACACCGTGCACATCACGCCGGTGCGACTCGGCTACGGGTTCGCCGGCGCCGGCCGCCCTCGCGCCTAGGACGTGTCCGCCTTTCCCACCTCGTTCCACCTGGGGCCGTTGACGTTCCACGTCTACGGGTTCGGCCTGGCGATTGCCGCCTACGTCGCGTACCTCTACAGCCGCCGACGGCTGACGCGGGCGGGTTTTGACCTGGCTTGCTACAGCCAGTTCACCGGCGCCCTCGTGGTGAGCGCCCTGATCGGTGCGCGCGCGGCCCACGTCGCGACCAACTGGGGCTACTACGCCGGCCACCCGGCGCGGTGGCTCGCGATCTGGCAGGGCGGGCTCTCGAGCTTCGGCGGCATCGGGTTCGCGTTACCCGTTGGGCTCTACCTCCAGCGACGGTGGTGGCCCGGGTCCTCGCTCGCTCGTTTCTGTGACGCGCTGCTACCGGCGTTGGTAGCCGGGTGGTCACTCGGCCGATTCCTTGGCCCCCAATTCATGGTGCAGGGGGGTGGTCACTTGACCCACCAGTGGTTCGGCATGCACTACGTAGGACAGGTCGGCAAACGCGTGCCCGTCCCGATCATTCAGGGGCTCGAGGACGGCCTCTTATGGGTGGTGCTCATCCGACTCGAACGTCGCGCAGTCGGGCGCATCGTTGGCGTCACGTCGGCGGTCGCCATGACGGTCTGGGGACTCGTGCGCGCGCTCGACGAACGACTGCTGCTCGGCCAACAGTCCCACAGCGGGTCGCTCGGCGTCCAGGGCGCTGCCCTACTCCTCGCGCTGGCGGGCATCGTCCTCGGCGTTCGCCAGGTTCGCCGCTATCGCCGTGACGCGCGGTCGCTAGACGATCGGCTCGAAGCGCGCCGTGAAGTGCCGTAGGGCCGCCGGTTCGTGGACCATGCGGTAACCGGGCAGCGACGATGCGTCGCGCGCCACCGACGTGACGACTTCGATCACGTAATCGATGTGGCTCTGGGTATAGGTACGACGCGGGATCGCTAGTCGAACCAGCTCCATCGCCGCCGGCTGCTCGCCTCCGTCGGGACGTCGACCGAACATCACCGAACCGATCTCGACGGACCTGACGCCGCCGGCCTCGTACAACGCGACCGCCAGCGACTGGCCGGGGTAGCGCAACGGCGCAACGTGGGCGAGCAACGCCCGGGCGTCGATGTATACCGCGTGCCCGCCGATCGGCTTCACCACGGGCACGCCGGCGCGGTCGAGCGCGTCGCCCAGATACGCCGTCGATCGGACTCGATATCGCAAGTAGTCGTGCTGAACGGCTTCGCGCAGCCCCTGCGCGAGCGCTTCGAGATCCCGTCCCGCCAACCCACCGTAGGTTGGGAAACCTTCGGTGAGGATCAAGAGGTTGCGACACTGCTCGGCCAGGGCATCGTCGTTGAGCGCTAGCCATCCCCCGATGTTGCCGAACGGATCCTTCTTGGCCGACATGGTCATGCCGTCGGCTAGCGAGGCCATCTCGCGCACGATATCGGCCACTTCGCGCTCGCCGTAGCCCGGTTCGCGTTCGTGAATGAACCACGCGTTCTCGGCGAACCGACAGGCGTCCAGAAAGAGCGGTACGCCGTGGCGATGGCAGGTCTCGCTCACCGCGCGAAGATTGGCCATCGAAACCGGCTGACCACCACCTGAGTTGTTGGTCACCGTCACCATCACGAGCGGAACGTTGGTGGCGTGCCGGTCCAAGACGGCGTCGAGCGCGTCCACGTCCATGTTCCCCTTGAAGGGGTGGATCAGCGATGGATCGTGACCTTCGGCGATCACGAGGTCCAGCGCCTCGGCGCCCGTCGCCTCGACGTTGGCGCGAGTCGTGTCGAAGTGGGTGTTGTTGGGCACCACCTTGCCGACGCCGCCGATCGCGGTGAACAGAATCTTCTCCGCCGCTCGGCCCTGGTGAGTCGGGATCACGTGGCGAAACGGGAACAGCTCCTTCACCGCGGCTTCGAATCGAAACCACGACGGCGAACCCGCGTAGCTCTCGTCGCCGTGCTGAATCGCCGCCCACTGATCTCGCGACATCGCCCCAGTGCCAGAATCGGTGAGTAAGTCGATCAGCACGTCCTGCGCTCGTAGATTGAAGAGGTTGTAGCCGGCCAGCCGAATCGCCTCGGCGCGTTG
>JAKBCT010000078.1 GCA_021807655.1 Actinomycetes bacterium
GACGTCGGGTCCCTCGCGCACCACCTCGGCGACGCGCAACCGGTGTCGACGTGAGCGGTAGACGGGCACGCCGACGCGATAGGTGAGGACCAGGGCCGCGGCCGCCACCCAGGCGAGCGTCCACGCGTACTGGGTGAACGGGTGTCGGACGAAGGAGGGGCCGAGCACGACTTCGTGAGCGAAGGCGAGCGCGAGCGCCGCGTACATCAACAGGTGCATCAGCCACCACCGCTCGCGCGGGATCCGCACCCGGATCTGGCGGATCGAGATCAGGCCGATGACGACCATGATTCCGAGCGCGACGGTAGCGGTCACCATGTTCGGGAAGGTTCGCAGCAGCACGCCGACCTCGCCCCAAACGCCCGAACGGGCGGCCTCGGCGTAGGCGAGGGTGAGCAGCACGGCGTGCGCGCCGATCAACAGGATCGTCCACGGCGCGAGACGACGGTGCCACAGCAAGACGCCATCCTGCCCGAGGGTGCGCTCGAGGGCCGGTGCGCGACTCGCCATCACGACCATTAACAGGGCGGCGTAGGTTCCCGCGAGCCCGGTCGTGGACCCGAGAAACATGGCCAGCCCGCCACGGAGGTGAAGTTCACTGAAGGTGCCGTCGACGAGGGGCAGGCCAAGGACCAGCCCCATCCCGAGACCCGCGGCCACCAGGGTCGCGTAGAACGAGACGGCGCTCGGCCGGCGGCTCGACGTACGTGGTTCCTCGGTCCGTACTCGAGACCCGGCCGCCACCGCGCGCGGGTAGAAGATAGACGAGTCCAGGGTCCCTCCGGTCGGTAGCCACGTGCGTGTAATCACGTGAGACTAACCACCCGAGCGGCGTTTTCGGACGCCATCTTGCGGAGTTCTTATCTTCGCGGGGCCCGCGTCGATCGCGTACGGTCGCGACGTGACCGGTCGGTCCCGGTCGACCTCCTACTCGCGCAGGTAGCGGTCGAGACGCCAGGTTCCCGTCATGGCGACGTCACAGAGCGCGGTCGTGCACCGGCACATGACCTCGAGCACCAGGGCCGCCGGCGTGTCGGCGGGGACCTCGAGCAGCAGCCCACGCTGGTTGTGGTCCTGGGTGACGCGAAAGGGTGCACCGTCGATGAGTTCGGCGATGCGAGCCCGGCCGAGACGACCACGGGTGTGCAGCACGCCGAGCGACGACGGCATGACGCGACCGCGGCGTGGGGGACTCGTCACCAGGGTGGCCACGGTCACCCCCTCGAGTTTGCGAAGACCGAGGAAATTGACCTTGAGATCGTCGACGTCGTCGACGACGTTCGGGACCACGTTGCACCAGCCCCGGCCCGCGGCAACCGACTCGATGGAGGCGATCGCTTCGGTGCGATCGCTCGAAAACGAGATCGAGTGGGGCGTGGTCAATGGCGGCCCTTTCCGGCGACGAGTCCCTTGAGACTAGGCGAGGTCCGCGGCGCCGGGGCGATATTCGAAGCTCGGACCGATCGGCACGCCCGAGGTCTCGCCGCCGGAGGCCATTGTGCGCGCCAGTTCCTCGAGTGTGGACATGGTCGCGAGCGATCCCATGAAGGTTTCCATATTGTTCCTTCCATTCAGTAGGAACTGCAGCTGTGCGAGCAGCGCGGTGTAAGTGGTGTTGAAGGTGTCGACCAGGCGACGAGCGGGCGATCCTTCGCGGTGATCGCGCGACGAGGGGTCCGACGGGAGCTCGTAGACCCCCGTCGGGTCGACCCTGACGGGGTCACCGGCGTACGCGTAGGTGAAGCCTCGCGACGATGCGTCGGCCACCGGTATCAGGCGCCGCCCGTGCTTCAACTCACTCAAGCGGTAGAAGTGTGCGACGTCATTGACGCCGCTGGGTCCATCAATCTCCTCCGGAGAGGACGTTGTGCCCTCGCCCTGCGCGATGATGGTCTCGAGGGCCTGGACGGCGCTCGCGGCGTCGACGACGGCGAGCGAACCGAACATGAGGTCCGGACCGACCTGGTGACGCGGCGTCGGGGCGAAGGCGCTCGATGCCAGCCGCGTGATGGCGTTCGCGATGGTCTGGTAGAACTCGCCGATAGTGACCGACGGGACGTCGACGAGTGCCGCGTGGGCCCCGTAGTCGATCGGGTCGCGGGGCTCTTCGATCTCGATGAAGGCCTCGAGTTGGTCGGCGCTGTAGGGGCGCAGGTGCAGGCGTAGCTGGCCCTCGACGCCGCCGGGGAGGTGGCCCGGGTAGGTGGGGATGAAGCGGCGGTGCGAGAGCGCTGGCTCGCCCCCGATGGCGTTGAGGACGTTGGCGGCGAGGACCATGTGGAGCATCTCCTCGACCACTACCGATTTGATGATTCCCGCGGCGTCAGCGTTGGTCGCGGGGTCGAGTGAAAAGTAGGCGTAGAGGTAGACGGGGATCGTCGAATGCTCGAGTTCGATCGCGCGCTGGAGCGCCGCTCGGACCGACGCCGGGGTTGGCTCGTCGCGGTGCAGCCCTTCGAGTGTCGAACGGTGCAGCGTGATCATCGTGTCTCCTGGCGTGCCCGTGTCGTCCGCGCCTCTTCCGAAATGTTTCGACGCGTCAGCGAATCTGCACCGAGGATTCCACATCCGCGCCGTCCACGCAACCGGTCGGTGACGCGGGCGTCGCGCTACGTCGTCCGCGTGGTCAGCCCCGCGGTCGCAACGTGAGGCACTGGGCGATGGTTCCGACGGGGCCGCGCAAGTCGTGAATCGTGCTGTGGGTCAGGCCGATCCCGTTCGCGCCGAAGTTGACCGACGTATCAAACCCGAGCCACTCGCCGCGCGGCGCCTCGAACAGATGTGCGGTGAGGTCGACGTTCGGGAAAGCGAGTTGGGACGACGCCACTCGCGGCGTTACGCCGTTGGCCATGTCGAACAGGCCGACGGCACGCGCGAGGTCGCTCACCGGCTCACCGTCGACCAGGACCACGCTCGTGCGCAGCCAGAACACGGCCCGGCCCGGTTCTTGCTCAGCGCGACGAACCTCGACTGAGCTGACGAACCCGCCGGGCCAGAAGGTCGAGGGGTCCCACGGCGCCATACGGTCCGGTGGTTCGATGTTTCCGAGCGGCGCGGCGGCGAAGGCGGCGGTCTCGTAGCGCTTCATCAGCCACGCCCGCAGCACGAGGGCGACGCGACCGGCGTAACGAAGTCGCGCTTCGACCAGTTCGATTGTCGATCCGGGCCGTACGACCTCGACCTCGATGTCTACGACGTCGATGGGTATGGTGCCGAATATGTCGTAGCTGAGTCGCGCCAGCGGCAGCTGATCGTCGCGACGGGCGTCTCGATGGACCTCGATGGCGTGAGCGAGGAGTCCGAGCGCCGGCGAGACGTGCTGTTCGGTCGTCGCCCACGCTCCGCTTACGTGTTCGGTGGCTCGAAACTGATGGTCGTTCAACCGTCTGAAGTAGGCACGCGGCGTCACGTCATCGAGCATGGTTGGTGTTCCTTCCTGATTGCACGGTCGGGACTGGTTGGGCTGCGTCGTCCACGAACACCATTGTCACTCACGGCGGCGAACGCGATCGGCGCTCGGAAGACGCCGAGATTCGCGGGATAGCCTCGGTCTAGGCGGAGGTCCGGTGTGGACCTGGCGGTCGAGATGGAGTGGAGTTCCGTGGAGGCGAGCGATCAGTCGGCGTTGGAACGCACGGTGGAAGACCACGTCGTCATTGCGCAGCGCGCCGTGCGAGCGGCGCCGTTCTACGCGATGGCGTTCGAGCAACAGGCCGCCGCCATCGAGGCGCGTGGAGAGCACGTCGTGCGTTTCAACCTCGGCGAGCCTGACTTCGGCGCGCCGTCAGCCGTTCGTGAGGCGATGCGCACGGTGATGGACGGGCGCCCGCTCGCGTACACGCCGGCGTTGGGTACGACGGCACTGCGCAGCGCGATCGCGACGTTCTACGGGGAGCGACACGGCGTGCGGGTTGACCCCGCTCGGGTCGTCGTGACATCGGGCGCATCCTCGGCGTTGCTGCTCGCTCTCGCGTCAATCGTCGACGTGGGCAGCGACGTGATCATGGCCGACCCCTCGTACCCGTGCAACCGTCAACTGGTGGAGTCCTTTGGGGGCCGAGTCGTCCCGGTCGAGACCACGGTCGCGACTCGATTCCAGTTGAACTGGGACCTCGTCCAAAGCGCGTGGACCGATGACACCCGGGCGGTGATGATCGCGAGTCCGTCCAATCCCACGGGAACCTCCGTCGACATCGACGAAATGGCGACGATCTGTGCCGGCGCGCGATCTCGCGGAGCGTGGCGCGTCGTCGATGAGATCTACCTCAATCTCGCCGATCACGACGTGGACGGTAATTCGCCGCGAAGTGTTCTCTCGGTCGACCCCGACGCCATTGTGATCAACAGTTTCTCCAAGTACTTCGGCATGACGGGCTGGCGACTGGGTTGGTGCATCGTCCCCGAGCGCCTCGTGTCGCCGCTGGAACGTCTGGCGATGAACTACTTCCTCTGCGCCTCCTCACCGGCCCAGCAAGCGGCGCTCGCATGCTTCGAACCAGCGACGCTGTCTGAGTGCGAGGATCGCCGCGCCGAATTCGTCGCGCGCCGCGGAATTGTGCTCGACGAACTGACCCGCATCGGCCTGCCGGTTCCCGTCGAACCCGACGGTGCCTTCTACGTGTACGTCGACGTCAGCGGAACGGGTCTTGACGCCTGGGAGTTCTGCGAGCGCGCGTTGCGCGAGGCCCACGTTGCCATCACCCCCGGCCGGGATTTCTCTACCCACACCGCCGACACCCACGTCCGCCTGTCCTACGCCACTTCGCGCGACGAGTTACGCGAAGGGCTCGCGCGTCTCGGCACCTTCGTCGCAGAACTCACGTCATGGAGCAACGAGTAGATGAGGCGTTCGTGGTGTGTCTTCGCCGCGAGTCCACCACGAATCACCGACGGTGATAGAGCCCTCGAGGTTCCATCGAGTCCGCACTCCTAACACTTCCCGACGGGTCGGGCCTTGATCTACGTGACCCCGTTTCACTGCGGGCAACA
>JAKBCT010000079.1 GCA_021807655.1 Actinomycetes bacterium
GTCGCGACGCGTTACGGTCTCGAGCCGTTCGCGCGACCACCCGCGGAACGGGCCACCCGACGCCGTGAGCAAGAGTCGGCGCACATCCGGGTGGCCCGGGAGGCTGGAGTCGGCGAGGCACTGGTAGATCGCGCAGTGTTCTGAGTCGATCGGAAGTACGAGCGCCCCCGGCGTTTCACGAACCCTCGCCACCAGTGGCGCGGCGGCGATGAACGACTCCTTGTTCGCGAGCGCCAGGGTGCGACCGGCCTCGAGCGCGTTGATCGTGACCGGTAGTCCGGCGAATCCGACCACGGCGTTGACGACGACGTCGGCGTCACGCGCCAGTTCGCCGAGCCCTTCGCCACCAACGAGGACCTCGGTAGCGTCGCCGAGGATCTCGCGTGCGGCGATGTAGTCCTCGGGCCTGGCCACCGCGACGCGAGGCACGGCGAACTCGCGCGCGACCTCGGCCAACTCGGCGATACGCGTGCCGCCGGCGATTGAAACCAACTCGAACGACTCGGGCTCTCGGCGCAGCACGTCGAGCGTTTGACGCCCGATCGAACCGGTCGCGCCCAGTAACGCCACCCGGCGACGCGTGGTCACCGTCTTAGCCCAGCTTGAGAACGTGCACGAGATAGAAGACGGTCGGCAGGGCGAAGAGCAGTCCGTCAATCCGATCGAGCATGCCACCGTGGCCCGGCAGCAGCCGTCCCAGGTCCTTCACCCCGAGCGTACGCTTCACCATCGATTCGAAGAGGTCGCCGAGCGGCACCACGATCGAAAGGGCCACGCCCGTCACCAGCGCCGCCGACGTCGTCCACGGACTGATTCGAGGCAGCAACAGGACCGCCACCACAATGGTGATCAGCGTGCCACCGATGAGCCCTTCGACCGTCTTGTTAGGAGAGAGTGCCCGATTGAGTGGTCGACGTCCCAGCCATCGGCCAATGTAGAGCGCACCAGAATCGTTCGACACGGTCAGGGCCACCGCGCCGAACAGGTACGCCAAACCATGCCGGTTCGTCGAATACATCGGTGCGATCAGCATCAGGGCGTACGAACCCAACACGCCGATCCACGCGTACACGAACACGGTTGCGCCCAGTCCGTCAAGTGTGTCGATCGTCTGTTTGGCGCTGAGGTACCACACGAAGCCAAAGATCACCAGCAGCACGGTGATCGCACCGATGGCAGCCAACCCCTTGTTGTACCCGGCGACACCGAGGGTCAAGACCGCCGCGATGCCGAGGACCGTTGCCGGGTGCGCGCCGGCGCGCCGGAACCCGGCGTACGCCTCGGCGCTCGCCAAACCCAGTGCGAGCAGTACGAGCACCGCAACGGGGATGGCGCCGGCCACGAATATCACCGAAACGACGGCCGCGAGCAGCACGCCGGTAAACGTGGCGACTGACACACTGCGCGACGAACTCTGTCGAACTGCGCGTCCCGCGAGGGGGTGGTGGGTCGCCGGGCGTCTCGTGCGCGTCCGATGCGCTGGTTCGGGACGCGGCGCGTCCTCGATGGCGGCCTCTTCAACTTCGGGCTCGGCGACGGCGAACTCCCACGGCCGGGTGTCGTCCTCTCGAACCTCGCCCGCCAAGAATGACGCATCGAACTGATCCTCGTGGGCGACCCAGTCCGCCTCACCCTCGCGCCACGCCGGCGCGGGGATGGCCGACCACGGATCGTCCTGGCTCGCGGCGTCGCGCGCCACGACGATTGGGACCTGACCGGTCGGCGCCTCCGTCCAGTGCGGCAGGAGCGACGGATCGAATTCGAACTCGTCGGCGGCGTCAGCGGCGCGTTCCACACCGGTGAAGGTCACCCGGGGGTCGGTCGAACTCACCGAGGGCATTTCGCCCGTCGGCTCTTCGAAGAAGGACCCGTCGTCAGACTTCAAGAAGTTCTTGCTCCTTGTGGGCTAATAACTCGTCCACCTTGGCCACGTCGTCCTGGGTCAATTTGTCCAGGACCTTTTCGAGACGTTCAATCTCGTCCTTCGGCAGACCCTGATCCTTTTCGAGGGTCTCCAATTCCTGGCGCGCGTGACGGCGGATGCCGCGAATCGCAACCTTGCCCTCCTCGGCCTTGGTGCGCACGATCTTGACGAATGACTTGCGACGCTCCTCGGTCAGCGTTGGGAACATGAGACGAATAACGTGGCCGTCGTTGGATGGATTGAGGCCGAGGTCAGCGGCGCCGATGGCTTTCTCGATCGCCGCCATCGCTCCCTTGTCGAACGGCGAGACCACCAGCAGTCGGGGCTCGGGCACCGAGAAGTTGGCCAGCTGCTTGAGCGGTGTTTCGGCTCCGTAGTAGTCGACGAGCACGTTCTCGATCAACGACGACGACGCGCGGCCCGTGCGTACCGAGGCGAACTCGGCCTTTACGTGCTCGAGGGCACGCGCCATCTTTTCGCGCGTGTCATCCATGACTAGGTCTACGAGTTCGTTCTCCATTACCTCACCAGCGTACCGACGGCGTACCCATCGAGGGCGCGACCTAGATTTCCCGGTGCCATCAGGTCAAAAACTCGAATCGGCAGATGATTGTCCTTGCAGAACGTGATGGCGGTCATGTCCATAACCCGCAGATCCTTAGCGATCACGTCGCTAAAAGAGATCTCATCGAATCGTACGGCCTCCGGATTTTCGCGCGGGTCCTCGCTGTAGACGCCGTCGACACCACCGTGGGTGCCCTTGAGGACAATCTCGGCTTCGATCTCGGCCGCACGCTGGGCCGCCGGGGTGTCGGTGGTGAAGTACGGGTTTCCCATACCGGCGGCGAATATCACCACACGGCCCTTTTCGAGGTGTCGAACCGCTCGGCGGCGAATATAGGGCTCGGCCACCTGATCCATGCCAATCGCCGACATCACGCGCGTGGCGCGACCATGGTTCTCGATGGCGTCCTGGAGTGCTAGTGCGTTTATCACCGTGCCCAACATCCCCATCAGGTCTGAGTTGGCCCGATTCATGCCGGCCATCGCACCCGTAGCGCCGCGCCAGATGTTGCCGCCACCGACGACCACGGCCAACTCGAGTCCACCGCGTTCCATCGCCGCAGCGACTTCGGTCGCCAGGAAGTCAACGGTCGACGCGTCGATCGTCTCGTCGCTGGCGGCCGAGGCGAGCGCCTCCCCCGACAGCTTCAAGACGACTCGTCGCACCCTCAGCCTCCGACGACCACCTGCGCGAACGCCGAGATCGTGGCGCCGTGCAGAAACTGCTCGATGGTCTGCTTCTCATCCTTCACGTACGCCTGTTCTAGCAGCACTCGCTCCTTGAACCAGCCATTGAGTCGACCTTCGATGATCTTGGGCAAGGCGGCCTCCGGCTTACCCTCGTTGCGCGAGATCTCCTCGACGGTGGCCCGCTCGGCCTCGACCTCGGCCGCGGGTACGTCTTCTCGCGCCAGGTAGAGGGGCTTGGCGAACGCGATGTGCACCGCGATCTCGTGGGCGACTTCTGAGTCAGCGCCACGCACCACAACGGCGACGGCGTTCACACCGCGACCCGACTGCTGGTGCATGTACGTCTCGACGACCTCGCCCTCGCCGGCCACGACGCGGCGAACACGGCCAACCGAGATGTTTTCCTTCAGCGTGGTCAAGAACGTCTCGATGCGGTCCTGGAACTCAGCCGTCGCGGCTTCGCCCTCGGCGGCCACGCGAGCAGCGATCTCGTCAACCAACCCGACAAACTCCTCGGATTTGGCAACGAAGTCGGTCTCACAGCGCAGCTCTACGATTCCCGCGGCGTTGCCGTCTCGCACAACTGCGACGGCGCCCTCGCCGGCAACGCGGTCGGAACGCTTCATAGCCGACGCCAGGCCCTGGACTCGGAGCCACTGGGTCGCAGCCTCCATGTCACCATTGTTGGCCTCGAGTGCTTTCTTTGCGTCCATCATGCCAACACCGGTCGCTTGGCGCAGTGTCTGGACATCCTTTGCGGTGATTGCCACCTTGATTCTCCTCCGTTGTTCTCGTCGTCGATCGACTTAGGCCGTGGGCGCAGTCTCGTCGGCCTCGATGACTACGTCGCTTGCGGGCTCGTCGACGGTCGCTGCTGCATCATCGCCGGCTACCGGCACTGGCACTTCGGCAACCGGGGTCTCAGCGACCGGGGTCTCAGCGACCGGGGTCTCAGCGACCGGGGTCTCAGCGACCGGGGTCGGAGCCGGAGCCGATGACGCCGCGGCCGCGGCGGCGGCGGCCTTCATGGCGGCGCCACGGTTCTGGCGAATAAAGCGTCCTTCAGTGACCGCATCCGCAATCAAGCGGCAAAGCAGGGCACCGGCTCGAATCGCGTCATCGTTGCCGGGAATGACGTAGTCGATGATGTCGGGGTCACAGTTGGTGTCCACCACGGCCACCACCGGCAGGCCGAGCTTGCGCGCTTCGGTCACGGCGATGTGCTCCTTCTTCGTGTCGATCACAAAGATGGCGTCGGGCACGCGCTCGAGGTTGGCGATACCACTGAGGTTCCGGTCGAGTTTCTCAAGTTCGCGCGAGTGTCGCAGCGCCTCACGCTTGGGCATGTTCTCGAAGTCGCCCGCGCGCTGCATCGACCGGAGTTCGCTCATGCGCTTGACGCGGCCAGCGACCGTCGTGAAGTTGGTGAGCATGCCACCGAGCCAGCGCTGGTTAACGAAGGGCATCCCGCAGGCCTGGGCGTAGTCGGCGACTGGCCCCTGCGTCTGCTTCTTGGTGCCCACGAAGAGAATTGTGCCGCCGTTAGCGACGAGCTCGCGCACGTAGGTGTAACTCGACTCGATGCCGGCCAGCGTCTTTCGAAGATCGATGAGATAGATCCCGTTGCGCTCGCCGAGGATGAATCGACGCATCTTGGGGTTCCAACGACGGGTCTGGTGCCCGAAGTGCACGCCCGAGTCCAACAGTTCCTGAAGTGTGACCAACGCCACGTTCGTATCCTTCCGTTCGGTTACTGACGCC
>JAKBCT010000080.1 GCA_021807655.1 Actinomycetes bacterium
GCGAAAGAAGAGGGAGTTGCGCGACGCGAAGAACAAGATCAGCGCGATCAGGACCACGAAGAGCACGAACTGCTGATTCGTCACGACGCGACGGAGGCGTCGATCGGTAGTGACTTCGCTCCCAGACCCGTCAACGGACGTACTCACCAGGCTCCTTTGTGGGCTTCAGCCGACTCTATCCAGGGCCGCCGGGCCGGGTCCAGGGACCCGGCCCGGCAACGGGGAGAGTTAGCTCGCGACGTACTGGTACTTGGCCAGCACCGATGCGGGAGTCGACGGCAACAGGGTGATGTTGGGCAGCGTCTGGAGGTGCGGGACCTTCTTGCCCTGCAGCGCGGCGACCGCGTACTTGATGATCAACATGCCTTCGAGCGTGGGCTGCTGGGAGATGATCGCCGAGAGCGAGCCGAGCCCGCCCGCGACCATGGACGCGATGTTGTTGGCGTAGCCGTCGTAGCCGACGATCTTGATCGACGCGCCGGCCGAACCAGCGGCCTTCACCGCCGCGGTGGCGCCTTCGGCGTCCGTGCCGTCGACCGCGAAGATCCCGGCCAGGTTGTGCGCCGAGATGTCCTGGGCGAACGCCGACTGGGCGACCGAGGGCTGAGACTGGCTCACCACGTCATTGAGCATCGTGATGTTCGGGTACTTGGCCTTCACCTCAGCCTTGAAGGCGGCGACGCGAGCGGCGTCGGTCGAGGTCGTCAGCGACGAGACGCCGATGGCCACGTCGCACTTCTTGGCCGCCGTGCAGTCCTTGGTGTAGTTCATCGCCGTCGCCAACGCGTCCGCGGCCGCCTTGCCACCCTGGGTGTTGTTGCCCGTCACCCACGAGGTGATGTTGCGCTGATACGAGGAACCAGAGTCGACGTTAAAGACCTTGATGTGCGAGCGCACCGCCGCGGCGATGTAGGGGTTGAGCGCCTTGGTGTCGGTCGGCGCGATGACCAGGGCGTTGGGCTTGAGGGCCAAAACCTGTTGGACGACGGGGATCTGCGTGGCCGGTGAGTAATCGACCGGGTCGCCCTGCCAGATCAAGTTGACGTGCAACTTCAGGGCCTCTTTGTGAGCACCCACGTACATCGACTGGAAGAAGGGGTCGGCCTCGGCGCCGACGACGAATCCGATCGTGTACTTCGACGACGCGGCCGACGCCGTTGGCGCACCCCCGACAAAGGTCAATGACGACGCCGCCAGGGTCGAGGCGAGCGCCGCTCCCTGGACCAAGCGCCACGAACGTGACTTCATAGTTCCCTCCCCTTGTTAGAAACTGGCGGCTCCCCCTTGGCTCCGCCGTGTCTTCGTAGGACCCTAGTGGTCCTTGACATCGTTGTCAATCGCAATTCGAAGAAAGTCGCGGACCGGGAATCTCGCCGGACCCGCGCTCAATTAACCTGGTCATAGGGGATTCCAGGCGCGTGGGGCCGTCGTAGCCGTCGATGCGCTCGAAAAGGAGGGCCGCGGCCCGCTGGCCGATCGCCTCAAGATCCTGAGCCACGACACTCACCGGTGGGTTGAGCACGTCGGCCAACTCGAAGTCGTCAAAACCGACGAGCGCGACGGACCGTGAGAGGCCCCGATCGCGCAGCGCGTAGACGACGCCCATCGTGAGCAGGTTCTGGCCCGCGAAGAACGCCGTCGGGGGCTGCTCGGTGTCGAGCATCGCCGCCGCGACCAAGCGCGCCTCTTCGATGGATCGCACGTCGGTGGCGACCAGCGAATCGTCAATCTCGAGTCCCGCGGTGCTCAACGCCTCGCGGTAGCCGCTCAGCCGATCGACGGCGGTCGCGATACGCGTGAGGTCGCCGATGAAGGCGACCCGCGCGTGTCCGTGAGCGATGAGGTGGTCAACGGCTCGGCGCGTGCCCACGCGCGAGTCGACGATCACCGCGTCCGACGAGATCTGCCGTGGCGCGCGGTCCACGAAGACGAACGGGACACCGAGGCGCTGCTCATCGACGAGGTAGCGCTGGTCGGCACTGGCCGGGGCGATCACCACGCCGTCGACGCGGTGTCGCGACATCGCCACCACCAGCTGTCGTTCGCGCTCCGGGTTCTCTTCGAGGCTGGCCGCGAGCACCGACACGCCGCGCCCGCGGGCGACGGCCTCGATCGCGCGCAGCACCCGGGCGGAGTAGGGATTCGACAGGTCTTCAAGGAGAACCGCGATCGTCGACGATCGTCTGTCCAGGCGCCGCAGTGCGCTGGCCCCCAGGTTGGGCTGGTAGTTGAGTTGCAGGATCGACGCGCGGACTCGGGCTCCCATCTCGGCCACCACGCCGGGCTCGCCGTTGACCACGCGCGACACCGTCTTCACCGAGACACCCGCGTGGCGGGCCACGTCCTTCATCGTCGCGCGGCCACGCACTTCCCGAGCCGTATCCCCTTCGGTCACGAATCCTCCTTGCACGGCTTCGGCGAGTTGAGACTACGACAAAACGTCGCCGCGGGACCACTACATTTTCGTGGCGACGACGGCTAGGACAGCGCGTCCACGCCCAGTTCGAAGGCGCCGACGATGCCCGAGGCCGCACCGAGCCCGGGCGCCACGATGAACGAATCGATGTTGGTCGTCAGTTCGGGAACGGCGAGATAGCCGTTCAGCGAGTCGCGAACCTTCTCGCGGATACGTTCGAGCAGGCCGGGCACCGCCATGATTCCCCCGCCGAGGATGATGACGTCGGCGGCGGTGATCGTGACGATGTTGCGCACCGCGTCGGCGAGGTACTCGCTCTCGAGTTCCCACGCCGCGTGATCGGCCGGCAGTTGCGGTCCGCCCCCGCGGTGCCATCGCTGCTTGACCGCGACGCCGCTCGCGAGTCCCTCGAGGCAGTCGCCGTGCGACGGACACGACCCGGGGAAGTCATCGCCGGGTCGACGCCGCACGACCATGTGGCCCAGTTCGGGGTGCAGCAGTCCGTGCACGATCCGCCCGTCGACCACGAGGCCACCGCCGATTCCCGTGCCGATGGTGACGTAGACGACCACGTCCTTGTCGCGACCAGCACCGAATCGGAACTCGGCGAGGGCCGCGGCGCCGGTGTCGGTGTCGACCCCGATCGGTACAGCAGGGAAGCGCTCGGCGAAGGCGTCGGGCCACGAGACGCCGCGCCAGAGGATCTTGGGCGTGGTCGTGGTGATCGCGCGACGGGTCAGGTCGACGGGGCCGAAGGATGCGACACCAACCGCGGCGAGCGGCGTCTCGACGTCACGCTGATGAAACCAGTCCATCACGCGCGCCAGCGTGTCCTCGGGCGTCGTGGTGGCCAGGACGTGTCGCTCGGCGTCGCGAACCTCCTGCCACGTGCGTCCCACCGCGAGGACCATCTTGGTCCCGCCCGCTTCGATTGCTCCGATCACACGCTCCATCTCGCCCCTTCGTTTCCACGACACTAGGCAACGATGAACCACCCGTCGTCAGACACCGCGACGGCCCTCGCACCGTAAGGCCACGGCCGAAGCGGCGCGGGTCTTCGCGAGTCCTCGCGCATCACCCCGTGCGCGACACGACCACGGGACGGGCGTCAGACGCCGGGGCGATCCGCGGTCGGCATCGCCTTCATCACACGCACGGGTCCGTGATCGGACGACCGGCGAAAGGTCGGGAGCCCCATCCGTCTCGCGCGGATGCGCTCGCGGCGCACCGGCGGAACCGGCGCCGGTGCGAACAGCGGCGCCATCAGGTCCTGCATCGTGTAGAGACCCGGCAGCTTGCCGACGAGTCCGAGCGCCGCGAAGCGGGCCCCGTCGCCAAAGGCCTCGCGCGAGATGGCCTCGTGACGAAGGCGCACCACCTGGAAGGGGAACCCGAAGAGGACCTCGTGCACGCCGATGATGCCCCCCGCCCGAACGGATTTGATGTCCGCCTCGGCGACGTCCAGCGCCTCACCGATCAGTTTCGCGGTGCCCGACACGCCGTCTTTCAATTTGAAGTGCTCCTCGATGATCTCGATATCGGCGTGCGGCGCGATCCGGCGCATCGACTCGGCCGCGAGGATGAGGAAATTCACCCCGATCGTGATGTTGGGCGACCACAGCACCGCGCTGCTCGCACTCAAGTCGCGCAACTTCTGCTGCTGGGCGACCGAGTAGTGCGAGATGGCCGTCACCACGTTCACCCGGCGAGCGGCGGCGGCCGCGCGGTAGTAGTCGACGCCCTCCTCGGACGAGAAGTCGATGATGACGTCGACCGGGTGGTCATCGAACAACCGTTGGGCGGGCGTCGTCTCGGCGCTCACAATTATCCCCGGGTCAGCGGAATCTATATTAAGAAATTCGCCAGCAGTTCTTCCACTCATTGATTCACTTTTCCTGACGACCCACATCAACTGCAATCGCGGATCTCGCAGTAGTACCGAGGCCACGGGACCGCCGGTCTTGCCGAACCCAATCAATCCAACTCGCATGATCAGTCTCCTTCGAGTAGGTAACGGGATCGCATCCCCCCAGCGAACGCTAGTTGGCGGTCCTGAAGAGACCCTGCGAACACCGTGTGAGATCACTGAGAAATCCCTGTGAGCGAGTCAGGGAATTTCATTCCATACACGGTGGATACCTCGCTGATATCCGTCGTTATAAGGGTTTTCCGCCGTCGACGCGCGACCGTGACGCACCGCCGCGTCGATCCGGAGGCCGAACGAGATTCGCAATCTCACATGACGTCGCGGCGGGCGTCAGCCCCGCAGCGGTTTCAGCGTCGGAAACGCGATCACCTCGCGAATATTGGACTCATCGGTCATCAGCATCACGAGCCGGTCGATCCCCACGCCGAGCCCAGCCGTGGGCGGCAGCCCCCACTCGAGGGCCCGCACGTAGTCCTCGTCGATCCGCATCGCTTCGTCGTCGCCGGCCGCGGCGAGTCGGGCCTGCTGTTCGAATCGACTCCGCTGGTCCACCGGGTCGTTGAGCTCGCTGAAGCCATTGGAGAGCTCG
>JAKBCT010000081.1 GCA_021807655.1 Actinomycetes bacterium
CGCGACCGCGGTCCTGCTCACGCCCTACCCGCCGGGCATCCCCCTGCTCGTGCCCGGCGAGCGGTTCAACGCGCGGATCGTCGAGTACCTGACCTTCGCCGAGGAGTTCAACCGCGTCTACCCCGGCCTCGAGACGCTGATCCACGGCGCCGAGACGCTGCGCACGGGCTCGACGCCATCGCTCTTCGTCCACTGTCTGCGCGAGTAGCCGAGTCGGCCCGCGCGCGGGGTCGTCGATAGGCTCAGCGCCATGGGTGATCCGTTCCGGCGCGTGCGAGTGGCCCTGGCGGCGCTCTCGCTCGTGCTCGTGATCGGCGCCGTCGGCTTCCTCGCCCTCGGCTACACGCCGCTCGACGCCGTCTTCATGACCGTCTCGACCGTGACGACCCTCGGGTTCGTCTCACCGCACCCGCTCGGGACCGGTGACAAGGTCTTCTCGATCTTCTTGATGTTGGTCGGCGTGGGCACCGCGCTCTACGCCTTCTCGGTCGTCCTGGAGTTGTTCGTCGACGGCCACCTGCGCAGTCGAGTGAGGAGGAACAAGGTGGAACGAACCATCGCACGCATGGACCACCACGTCATCGTCTGCGGCTGGGGCCGCGTCGGCAGCGAGGTGGCGCGATTTCTCACCAACGCCGGTCGCGACGTCGTCGTCGTGGATCGCGACGGTGACCGCCTGGCCGAGCTCGCCTACCCCACGGTCGTCGGGGACGTGACCGACGACGACGTCTTGATCCGAGCGGGCATCGAACGCGCCGCCACCGTCGTCGCCGCGCTCGACACCGACGCGGACAACCTCTACGTCACGGTCGCGAGCAAGTCGCTCAACGCCGACGTCCAGATCATCGCGCGCGCCCGCAGTCAGTCCTCGGAGTTGAAACTCCAGCGCGCCGGGGCCGACCGGGTCGTCAACCCCCAGCAGCTCGGCGGCGACCGGATGGCCTCGTTCGTGACCCAGCCCCACGTCGTGGACTTCGTTGACGTGGTGATGCACGACGGCAGCCTGCAGTTTCGCCTGAGCGAGTCGGTGATCGCCGCCGACTCGCGGCTCGCCGGCGAGACCCTTCGCTCCGCGCGCCTGCACGACCACACCGGCGTGCTCGTGCTCGCCATCCGCCGACCCGACGGCAGCTTCATCACCAATCCGCCGCCCGAGGCGACGATCGCGGCCGGTGACGTGCTCATCGGCGTGGGCACCGAGTCCCAACTCGCGGCGCTCGCGGACTTCTCCGCCAGCGCCTGACGTGTGGCGGTTCAGATCGACGCGAGTCCGAACTTCGACTCCATGACGTAGCCCGAGTCAAAGACGGCCAGGCACGCCGTGACGACGTCGGCGTCGTAGAGACGTCCCCGTCCGTTACGTACCTCGTCTAACGCGACGTCGAGTCCGAGCCCCGGGCGGTAGGGGCGGTGGTGGGTCATGGCCTCGATGACGTCCGCGACGGCGATGATCCGGGCCGGCAGTGAAATGGCCGACCCGGCGAGTCCGTACGGGTACCCCGAGCCATCCATGCGCTCGTGGTGCTGGCGGGCCACTTCGGCGATTGGCCACGGGAGTGACGCCTCGGTGAGGATGTCCGCTCCCACCTCGGGGTGCTTCTTGATGAGGCTGAATTCGAGTTCGTTGAGTCGTCCGGGTCGGGTCAGAATCTCGGCGGGAATCGAGATCTTGCCCACGTCGTGCACGACCCCACTCTGGCGAATGAGACTCGCCATCCGCTCGTCCATCCCGAGCTCACGAGCGATCGCCTCACCCAGACGCCCGACACCGAGTTGGTGACCAGCGGTGTAGGGATCGCGATTCTCGGTCATTCGCGCCAATGCCGCGATGGTGCCATCGAGTGATCGCTCGAGTTGATTCATGGACGCGACGTGAGCGCTGGACAGTTCGATCTCCCGGGCGATGTGTTCGAGACCCCTGACGACGGACTCGCCGAACTCGAATGGGTGGCGCGAGCAGACAACGATGGCCGCCGGAGCCTGGTTGAAGAGAAGTGGCAGGGCAACGGCGGATCGCAGACCCGCCGCGACCCCAGGGTCGCTGCCATCTGCGCAAGGCTCGGCCGTCGAAAGGTTGAGCCGTACCTGGGTGGTCCTCGTGCGCAACGCCGTGTCGATGAGTTCACCGCCCCGTTCGTCAATGAACGAGGCACTTGTGGTAGCGCCCGGCGTTGCGTCAGCGCGCGCGACGATCGCAGAACCGTGGTGATCGGAGCCGCTCGTCGCGACGTACGCGAGCGCGTAACCGCCGACGGTGACAAACGCCGTGCATACACTCGTGATGAATTCATCCGCGTCGGTCGCGACGGCGAGGGACCGATTAACCTCGGTGAGAAGTTCGAGGGACTGTTCACGTACCACCTGATCGGTGAGGTCGAAGTACGAGGAGATGACGCCCTTAATCGTGCCGTCCACCACGGCCGCGCACACGTTCACGGTGAACCACCGGCGTGATCCGTTGGCGATGTTCAGTCCCATGATGGCGTCGGCGGCGGGTTCGCCCGTAGCGAACGTACTTGCCCCCGGCATTTCGCTCACTGCGAACGGCTGGCCGTCGCGACGCACCGTGTCCCACTCCGCCTCGTAGATGCTTCGACCGATCAACTCGTCGCGCGAACAACCGATCAAACGCGCGACCGAGTCGTTGCAGTCGACAATGACGCCGTGCTTGTCAAAGAGAGCGACACCGACTGACGTCGTGGCGAGGAACTCGCTTTCACTCAGGAGCGCCCGAAGGGGACTACCTCGCTGGTCGTTCCCGCGAACCGTGCCCATGAAATCTCCCACGACACCGCCCTTCAGTCCCGCTCGATGGACTCAGCATAGGTTTACCGGGCGCCGCGGGTTGCCCGTCGCCGACGATGCGATACACGTGGCACGATCGCGACGGACACGCCTCGCCGGCAGACCAATCCACTGTCACGTACCGACGAGCGTGTCCGTCGACGCGCGCGAGCACCTGAAGCGGGCGAATCGGCGAGGTCGCGCCCACGCGGCTCGCGGCTCGCCACTCGGGACATCGTCACAGTCACGGTTCTTGCGTGCGCTGCGACCGCGACGTGGCGCGCGGTTGCGACGCGGTGTGGCGCACCCCGTTACCCGTCGTGCCCGTTGGGCTACGCCACACCTACGATGGGTTCTACCCCCACAATCGAAGGAGTTCCCGATGGCCCAGCTCGTCGTCAGTGGTTCTGACCTAACCTTGCAACTCACGACCGCCGAGCGGATCGAGGGCATCCACGGCGACCTTCGCGCGCCACTCGCCTCGGTGACCGGCGTCGAAGTCCTCGACGACGCGCACGGCGCGGCCGACGTCATAGGCCTGAAGGCCGGCACCCGGATACCGGGCGTCATTGAAGTCGCCTCGGTGCACGGCGTCACGACGACGATCTTCGCGGCGGTGCACCACGACACGCCCCGGGGCGTGCGCGTCTCTTTCGCCGACCAGCCCTACGACGCGTGGATCGTGGGCTGCGCCGACCCCGAGGCGGTCGCCTCCTCCCTGTCGCACCACGGCTGACAGCGTCCGGCCCGCGGAGTCCGGCGAGAACGCCGCGGGCCGGGCGACTACTTGATGTAGAAGGTCTTCACGTTCGTGAACTCGCGAATGCCCTGGGCCGAGAGTTCGCGCCCGTAACCGGAGCGCTTGATCCCGCCGAAGGGCAGCTCCGGGGTCGAGGCGACGATCGCGTTCGCGAACACCATCCCGGCCTCGACGCCGGCGATGGCCTGCTCGATCTCGCGCGGGTCGGTCGCCCAGATGGAGCCACCGAGACCCCACGGCGAGAAGTTGGCGACCTCGATGGCCTCGGCGAGGTCCTTCACGACTTCGACGACCGCGACCGGACCGAAGAGCTCCTCGCTGCCAGCGCGCGAGTCGCGCGGCACGTCCGTGAGCACCGTCGGCGGGTAGTAAAAACCGCGTCCCTCCGGGATCACGCCACCGGTGCGCAGCACGGCGCCCTTGGCGAGCGAGTCCTCGACCTGGGCGTGCAGCAGCTCACGCTGCTCGGCGTTGACCATCGGGCCGACCACGGTCTTGGGGTCCATCGGGTCGCCGACCACGACCTCGCTCATGGCCTTGGTGAAGGCCTCGATGAACTCCTCAGAGCGCTCCTCGACCACGATGAACCGCTTGGCCGCGATGCAGCTCTGCCCGTTGTTCTGGACCCGACCGGTCACCGCCATCGGCACCGTGCTCGCCATGTCGGCCGAGGAGGCGATGATGAAGGCGTCCGAGCCCCCGAGCTCGAGCACGCACTTCTTCAGGTACGCCCCGGCCTGGGCGCCGACGATCTTGCCGGCGATCTCCGAGCCGGTGAGCGTCACCGCCGCGATCCGGTCGTCCGCGATCATGTCGGCGAGCTCGCGGTGACCGAGGAAGAGGTTAGCGAAGACCCCCGTCGGGAAACCCGCACGCAGGAAGAGGTTCTCGAGGTAGAGCGCCGAGCCCGGCACGTTGTGGGCGTGCTTCAAGATGCCCACGTTGCCCGCCATCATCGACGGCGCGGCGAAGCGTACCGCCTGCCAGAGGGCGAAGTTCCACGGCATCACCGCGAGCACCGCGCCGAGCGGCTCGTAGCGGATGCCGCTGCGCGAAGCGGGCGACGCGATGATCTCCTCGCTGAGCAGCGACTCGGCGTGCTCGGCGTAGTAGCGCATCGTGGTCGCGCACTTCATCACCTCGCCCTTGGCCGACGTGAAGGTCTTGCCCATCTCGGACGTCAGCATCGCGGCGGCCTGGTCGAGTTCGTCTTCGAGTAGTTGCGCGGCGCGCACCATCAACTCGCCCCGGTCCTTGAACGGGGTGTTGCGCCAGCTCTTGA
>JAKBCT010000082.1 GCA_021807655.1 Actinomycetes bacterium
GAGCGGTTCCTCGGCGACACCGCGATCGAACACGGCTGGAACCTGCCCACCCCGGGGCCCGACACCGGCAAACGCGTCCTCGTCGTCGGCGCCGGACCGGCGGGGCTGAGTGCCACCTACCACCTGAAGCTCCTCGGCCACCAGGTGCGACTCGTCGACTCCTCCGCCAAGCTCGGCGGCATGCTGCGTTACGGCATCCCGGCCTACCGTCTGCCGCGCGCCATCCTCGACGCCGAGATCGCGCGCATCACCGACATGGGTGTCGAGGTCGTGCTCAACCACACCGTGCACGACATCGACGCAGAACGCCGCGAGGGCGCCTTCGACGCCGTGTTCCTCGCCGTCGGCGCGCAGCTCGGCAAGCGGGTCAACATCCCCGCCGGAGACTCCTCCAAGGTGATCGACGCCGTGTCCTTCCTCCACCAGGTCGCCGACGAGGACCCGCCGATGCTCGGACGCCGCGTCGTCGTCTACGGCGGCGGCGACACGGCGCTCGACGCCGCGCGCACCGCCCGACGCCTCGGCGCGACCGACGCGGTGATCGTCTACCGGCGCAATCGAGACAAGATGCCCGCGCACGCCGAGGAGGTCGAGCAGGCCCTCGGCGAGGGAGTCACGGTTCGCTGGCTGTCCACGGTGGAACGTTTCGAGCGCGAGCGGCTGGTGCTCGAGAAGATGCGCCTCAACGCCGACGGTTTCCCCGAGCCGACCGGTGAGTACGAGGAACTCGACGCCGATTCACTCGTCCTCGCCCTCGGCCAAGACACCGACCTCTCGCTGCTCGAGGGGAACGACAACGTCGAGGTGAAAGACGGCGTCGTTCAGGTGGCGACCACGATGATGACCAACGAGGGCGGTGTCTTCGCCGGTGGCGACGCCGCGCCGTCGGACCGCACCGCCACGGTCGCCGTCGGTCACGGCAAGCGCGCGGCGCGAGGCATCGACGCGTACCTGCGCGACGCCGAGTTCGTCAGTGGCGACCGTCACGACCTCGCCACGGCCGACCACCTCAACACCTGGTACTACGCCGACGCGCCCAGGACCGAGCGGCCCGAGCTCGAACGCATCCGTCGACAGACGAACTTCGAGGAGGTCATCGGCGGGCTCACCGAGGAGAACGCCCTCTTCGAGGCGCGCCGTTGCCTCTCGTGTGGGAACTGCTTCGAGTGCGACAACTGCTTCGGGGTCTGTCCCGACAACGCGGTGATCAAGCTCGGCGGCGAGGTGAAGTACGAGTTCAACTACGACTTCTGCAAGGGCTGCGGGATCTGCGTGCGCGAGTGCCCCTGCGGGGCCATCGAGATGGTCCCAGAAGTGATCTAAACAATTCCCGCGATCAACACCGCACCAGCGACACCGACGTCGTCACTCTCACGATTCCCACAGAAAATTATCCACTCATTCAATGGGTCCTGTGATAGCCATAACTGGTATGGACTCGCGCCCGTTCCCTCACGGTGAGGGCCGCCTTCATCGTGGTGAGGATCGGGGGTTGACTTCGCCACCAGTGACACCAACGACGTTCGAAACCGATTTCGAGCCGCGCGTGGTGGCGGCGATTTGCCTGGACGAAGCGGGGGCCGTCGCGGACTTCGAATTCCGAGAGGTCAACGCGGCGGCGGCCGAGTATTTCGGGATGGCCACGGCCGACCTCGTTGGCGAGCGCTACCGAACCATCATGCCCCGGGTCGAGGCCACACCGTTTTGGGCCCACCTGGTCCGAGTGGCCGAAACTGGCGAGCCGCTCGAACTCGAAGGTCACCGTCACCTCAACACGCGGCGCGACGCCGAGGTCGTCGTCGACGTACGGGCCACCCGCGCCGGAGACTGCGTGCACATATCGTGGCGCGACGTCACCGATCAGTCACTCATGCTCGCCCACTATCGCCTCGTAGCCGAGAACGCCTCCGACGCCGTCTTCCAACTCGACGGCGACACCCGGATTCGCTGGGCGTCACCGTCGAGCGCCCTCGTACTGGGCTGGTCCCCTTCGGATCTCGAGGGCACCAACGCCGTGAACCTGCTCCACCCCGACGATGCGGCCCACGTCGCGCACTGGGCCGACGAGCTCGAGCAGCACGGCGCCACGAGTTTTGAGGCCCGATTGCGTCGAGCATCGGGAACCCACTCGTGCTTCGCCATCACCCTGCGCGTGGTCACCACGCGCGACGGCGCGGCCGAACTCGTGGGCAGTATTCGCAACATCGACGCCGAGGTCGCCCAACGCGAATCAATGCGCTCGCTGAGCGAACGCTACCAACTCATCGCGGAGAACTCACTCGACGTCGTGGTGGTCGGCGATCCCGATGGCCAGATCCTGTGGATCTTCGACACGGTCCAGCAGTTACTCGGTTGGCGACCCGACCAGATGATCGGCCACCATTTCGACGAATTCGTCCACCCCGACGATCTCGCCGAAGCACTCACGCAGCGAAGCGCAATGCGCCGCGGCGAACGGATCACCACCGAGGTTCGAGTTCGCCAGTCCGACGGCGACTACCGTTGGATCGCCGTCACCGGCCGCGACGTCCTCGACGACTCCGGATCGGCGACGACTCGA
Source organism: Actinomycetes bacterium (assembly GCA_021807655.1). The sequence continues at coordinate 2,561 of JAKBCT010000082.1, forward strand.
ATCGTCTCGTGGCGCGACGCCGAAGCCGAAGTAGCGCACCAAGCGGCGATGGCCGTCTCGGAGTCACAGTATCGACTGCTCGCCGAGAACGCGTCGGACGTCGTCTGGCGCACCAGCGTCGACGGCGTCCTCGAGTGGGTCTCGCCGTCGGTGCGCGACGTGCTCGGATGGTCGCCCGATGACCTGATCGGCCGATCGGAGTCCACGATCTTCACTGACGAAGACGCCACGACGCGCGTAGAGACCCGCGCGCGGGTCTTGCGCGGCGAGCGCGTGGAGCCTTTCGACAGCCGGTATCTCACGGCCGATGGGGGATTTCGCTGGATGCACAACCACTACCGTGCGATCACCGACGAATTCGGTCGAGTGAACGCGATCGTCTCGTCGCTTCACGACGTCACGGCCCTCGTTCGCGGCCGACGAGGGCTCAACACCCTGGCCGCCGGTAACGCCATCCTGGTTCGCGCAGTGAGTGACGTCGACCTGTTGACCCAACTCTGTCAAAACCTGGTCGACGAAGGAGGCTACGCATTCGCCTGGTACGGCCGTCCCTCGAACGACGTCGACCAGACCGTGAAGGTCGTCGCCTCGTCCAAGGTGCACCGGGACTACCTCGAGAATTTGACGTTCACGTGGGCGGACAACGAGTTCGGCCAAGGTCCCCTCGGCCGGTCGCTGCGCACCGGCGAGTCTTACTTCGTCGGTGACGTATCGGCCTCGGCCAACTACCGGCCCTGGTTGGCACCGGCGCTCGCGCACGGGTTCCGATCCACGATTGGGTTGCCCGTGTTCGTGGACGGCTACCTCGACGGGACCTTCAGCGTCTACAGCCCCTACGTCAACGACTTTGACGTGCCGACCATCGCCAACCTCGAAAACCTCGCTCTACAGGTCGGTATTGGCTTGCAGCGACTCCGTGAACAGGATCGCCTGGCCCGGGCGCTCCACGAGAGCCACCTGCTCAATACCGCGATCGACCAGGCCACGGAATCCGTGCTGATCACCGACGCGTCGGCCCGGATCCTCTACGCCAATCCGTCGACGACCATGACGAGCGGCTATTCGATCGACGAGATGATCGAGCAGACACCCGCGATGTTCGCGAGTGGACTACACGACCGTGACTTTTATCGAGACCTCTGGGACGAACTCGAGAATGGTCAGTCGTGGCACGGCGTCTTTACGAATCGACGCAAGAACGGCGAACTCTACGACGAAGATACGAGCATCTCGCCCATCTTCGGCAATGACGACGGGGTGATGGCCTACGTCGCGGTGAAACGAGACCTCAGCGTCGAACGCCGGCTTGAGGCACACGTCATGCGCGGCGATCGCGACGCCCAGGACATCGCCGCACTGATGCGCGAAGTGCGACCAGCGAGCACCGTGACCGCCACCGCTGAACTCTTCTGCGACGCGCTGTTACGACTCGACTTCATCGACGCGTCGGCCATCTTCTTGCGCGACAGCGAAGACGAGTTCGTCGTCGCCGGTTCGGCCGGCGTCACCCTCGCCGAGCTCGAGCCCGGTCGGACTATCGACGTGCAGAACGCGGCGAACTTCCTCACCCGTTCGGTGGATGGCGCGTGGTGGATCGACCTGGCGGAACCGGGTGGATTCATCGACGAACCCCTCGTGCGCGCCGTGATTGGCACGGGGATCGAAGCGGTGACGATCGCGCCGGTGCGCTGGAAGGGTGACGTGGTCGGTGTCCTCGCGACCGGCTCGCGCGACCGCGCCGGCGTCGCGTTCACCCCGTCGCGACTCCCCCTGTACGAAGAGCTCGGTTCCTTCGCGGGCGGCCTCGTCGGCACCCAGGCCGAAGCCGCACGGCACCTCGACTCATCGAGGCGGTCGATTCTTTCGATCGTCGAGAACCGGTTGTTTCACCCGGTTTTCCAACCCGTCATCGATCTCGCTTCGGGCGCCGTCGTCGGCTTCGAGGCGCTGACACGATTCTCCGACGGGCGACCGCCCGACGAACACTTCGCCCTCGCCGCATCCGCGGGGATGAGTGTGGAACTCGAGATCGCCTGCGCCGCGTACGCGGTCAGCGAGGCAGACCATCTGCCCACCGGAACGTGGTTCAGCCTCAACTTCTCTCCGTCGGTCATCGCGCGCGACGACTTCCGCCGGGTCATCACCGCCACGCAGCGCGACGTGGCCATTGAGATCACCGAACACGCGCGAATCGACAACTTCGATGAGGTTCGCCGGGCGATCACCTCG
>JAKBCT010000083.1 GCA_021807655.1 Actinomycetes bacterium
ACAGACCGGCCGCGGCGATGGCGACGAGGTACGCGACTCGGATCACCATCACGGCGTCGAACTGTCCGAGGTCCAGTCCGCGCAGCAACGTCGCGGACTGGTACAGCGGCGAGAGCGAGATGATCGCGCCCAGCCAGCGTGGGTAGAGCGTGATCGGAAAGAACGTCGCCGAGAAGAGGAAGATCGGCAGTTGGATCAACGTCACGAGGTCGAAGTGCTGCCACGAGCGAATGTAGGTACACGCGGCGAGTCCGATGCTATTGAACGCGAGGCTCGCCAGCAGCGCCGCCGGCCAACAGAGGACGACCCAGGCGCTACCACCGGCATCGCCGAGCAGAACCATGCAGGCGATGAAGGACGCGCCGTAGACGGCGGCGCGCGCCAGCGCCCACCACAGCTCGCCGAGTGCGACGTCAGCGACGTCGAGGGGGGTGGCGAGGACCGCTTCGTACGCGTGCGAGATCCGGAGGCGGAAGAAGGTGTTGAAGATCGAGTCGATCATGGCGCCGTTCATCGCCGACGTCGCGAGCATGCCGGGCGCGACAAAGGTGGCGTAGCTGACCACTCGACCGCCGACGCTGAGGTTCCCGACGAGGTGGTTGAGGCCGATACCGATGCTGAGCAGGTAGAAGAGGGGTTCGAAGAAGCCCGAGACGAGCATCAGCCACTGCGAGCGATACACCATGAAGTTGCGCTCGAAGATGTGCAGCGACCGGCGCGTGCCGACGTGGGGGAGGACGCGGGTGAGCATCAGCCGATCAGTCGGCGCCGCAGGCTGCGCCGGCCCCAGAGTACGCCGAGCGTCGACATCGCGCCCAGCACGGCGACGTGTCCGATGATGGACGAGATCGAGCCGTGACCGTAGGCGGCGGTTCGCGCGAGGGCCACGCCGTGATAGAGGGGGACCAGCTGAACGACCGGGCGTAGGTACCCGGGGTACGCCGAGACGGGGTAGAACGTGGCCGAGAACAGGAACATCGGCACGATGGCGAACCGGTAGATCGCGATGAAGGAGGCGTCGGACTCAACGGTGGCTGCGTAGGCGACCATCGGCGCGGCGAAGGCCAACGCGACGAGCGTACCGATCACGGGCAGGGTGAGGCTCCACCAGGACTGCAGCGCACCGAAGCAACCGATGACGGCGGTGTAGATGACGCCCGTGGCGAATGCCCTGGTCGCGACCCACGACAGCTTGCCCGAAAGGATGTCTTCGGGCTCGAGTGGCGTCGCCACCGCCGCGTGATACGAACGAATCCACTTCACCGAGGCCAGTACCGGCCACAGCGACTCGCCCTCGCCGAGTTGCATCGTGGTCGTGGCGAGCAGACTCGGGGCGATGAAGTGCAGGTACGTCTGGCCGTCGACCAGTCCGCTATGGGCGGCGACGAGATGGCCGACGCCGACGCCGAGCGCGGCGAGGTAAAAGATGGGAAAGAGCACGGTACTCGCGACCGAGCCTCGCCAGGTCTGGGCGTAGTAGACGGCGTGGAACCACCAGCTGCGTCGCCACCGCGGCCAGCCGAGTTGGGGTTCTTTGGAGGACAGCATGACTTAGTCCACCAGCGTTCGACCGGTGAGGCGCAAGAACACGTCCTCGAGTGAGCTACGCCGAACGAGGGCGCTCGCCGGGCTGATGCCGGCGGCGTGAACGTCGCGCAACGTCTCGTCACCGTCATCGACGTAGAGCAGGACGCGGTCGGGTAGGACCTCGACGCGTCGGGCGAAGGCCTCGAGTCGTTCCGCTAGTCCGTCGTGGGCATCGGTGCTGAAGCGAAGTTCCACGACTTCGCGCGTGGAGTGGTGGACGATGAGGTCGCGCGGTGCGCCCTCGGCGACAATGGTGCCGTGGTCCATAACCACCAGCCGGTCGCAGAGCTGTTCAGCCTCGTCCATGTAGTGGGTCGTAATGATGAGCGTGACGCCTTCGCGCTTCAGTCGGTAGAGGCGTTCCCAGAGCAGATGTCGGGCCTGGGGATCTAATCCCGTCGTCGGTTCGTCGAGGATCAGAATCTCGGGGCGGTTGATCAGGGCCCGCGCAATCGTGAGGCGACGCTTCAGGCCACCCGACAGGTCGTCGACTCGATCGTTCGCCCGATCGGCCAATTGAGCGAACTCGAGGAGCTCGGCGGCGCGCGCTCGTAGCGTCGCCCGGGGTAAGTCGAAGTAGCGACCGAACATCTCGAGGTTGAGCCGGACCGAGAGTTCCAGCTCCAACGTGTCCTCTTGGGGCACCACGCCGAGCCGACCGCGAATCAATGGACCGTTGGTTCGCGGGTCGAGGCCGAAGATGGTCAGGTCGCCCGAGGTCGGCTGGGAGACCGCAGAGATCATTCGCATCGTGCTCGTCTTGCCAGCACCGTTGGGGCCAAGGAATCCGAAGCTCTCGCCACGATCGATGGCGAAACTGACGCCATCGACGGCGGTGAAGTCGCCGAAGCGCTTCACCAGCTGATGGGCTTGGAGGATACGTTCACCACTCACGCCAGCACCGTTCGATTCCGTCGCGCGTTAGCGTCGCGACGCGTGTCCACCGTCATGAATCGGTCCCCCCGTTCGGTGAGTCGGATCGACCGAACCTCACTACGCTAGAGCGCTCGCGGCCTCCGGCGATCGGGGGCTAGCCCCGCCCACGCGAAGGGCCGGTTCCGCACGGCAACCGTCAGGGACTGGTTTGTCTCACGGCGCGCCATACGCCACGTGCCGAGCGCGGTCGCGTTACGCATCATCCATCGGGTGCGGCGTCGGCGTTCTGGGCGCAAGCGTTGAGGTTGCCGATCGTCGCCGCGAACGTCTCGAGGACCCGGGGCATCGTCACGCCGAGTCGGCCCTGGTGTCGGGGACGCGACGATTGCTCAGCGTTTCTCCACCCACGTGCGCACACCAAGCTACTACGTAATCTGATATAGTATCGCGTACCAAGGGGGTCACCGTGGCAGTAAAGGGATGGCAACGGGCACCGGATCCATCGCTGCTCGTGCTGACCTCGCTGGCCGCCGGTCCCCTGCACGGGTACGCGCTGATCAGTGACATCGAGGCGATTGCCGGTGTCGTGCTGGGGCCAGGGACTTTGTACGGGGTTCTCGCACGCCTGGAGCACGACGGTCTGGTCGAAGCCCTGCCCGTAGAAGATCGGCGCCGGCCGTACCGCATCACTGGCGCTGGTGCCGCGGCACTACGCGAGCGACTTCTGGCGACCTCAGCCGTGGCCGCCGTGGGACTGCGACGCCTCGGAGTCGCGCCGGCATGACCAAAGCGTCCAGGCTCACAACCTTCGCGTTGAGTACCTATCCGTCGTGGTGGCGCGAGCGTTATCAGGATGAGATGGTCGTCGTGGTCCAGAGTCTCCTGGACGGCGGACGATCGCCGCTACGGATCGCCACGAACCTCGTGGCGTCGTCACTGCGTACTCGACTCGTCGGTACCGGCACGCCCACGTCGCGCACGTTCTGGGTTCATCGCACACAGCGATCCCTGCTCGCGGCCGCGCTGCCCTGGTTCGCGATCGTTCCGCTGGCGATCACCTGCTATCTCTCGATTGGTCAGTACGGCTACTTCCATGGACCAATATCACTCCACCTCAGCCGAGCCGGCATGGTCGCCCGCGTCCTCCAGCAAGGCATGCTGTTCGTCGTGCTGGCTTACGTCGTCTTGGCGTTGATGGGGTGGCGGCGCCTGCGCAACGGGCTTGACGGACAACCTTTTCAGATGCGATGGTTTCGCCTCGTCAACGGTGCGGCGATGGTGGGCATCACGCTCGTGATCGCAGCACTGTTCTTGGGGCAACACAACGCCACATCGTCACTCGCCGAAGCGTGCGCCTACGTTGGTATGGGACTCTTCACGATCTCATGGTTCTCGTTGCCGGCAGTCATCACCCAGATGTTGCGCGATGGTGAACTCCCCATCGCGTTCCTGCGCACCGAGGTCCGCCGGTCGGCGGCGCTCGCGGCACTAAGCGGCGTGTTGGCACTCCTGGCTGTGGGGGACCGTGTGGCTTTGTCGCTCCAGCCGACGCCACTTCCGGGGGCGAGCTACTTGATGTACCGATCGTCAATTGGTTTGTGGGACGTGCCACTCCTGTTTGGCTTCGTGCTGTTGACCGTCGTGAGTGCGCTTGGGGCGGTCGCTGCGCGACGTTCATACACGCGAACCCTCACTGTCGAGATGTAGTGACCACGAGCGTTGTGAACGCCTAGGCACCGTTAGGTCGGTCGGGCCCGCTCCCCATTCCCCTGACATCGGTTGTGATCATCATCGCGCCTGAGTGGCGGCGAATGCCGACTCGAACTCGACCGGGGAGCTTATCGAGGCGACGCTGGCGACGCCGGTTGTTGTCGGTGGGCGTAGGTCCACGTCACGATGGCGAGGTCGAGCACTTCGCGGCTCCCAGGTACGCCGCTGATCGAGGACGTTGCTTTGCAGCAGCGCGGAAGGACTCCATGGCGGCGTTGTCGGCGACCGGGGCGACCCGACCCGCGCAGCCCGCTCATCGAGAGCAACCACTGGGACGACCGTGAGCGCAAGGAACCGCCCCGGCCGCTGGAAACGACCGCGGTTCCAGTGGGGTTCCAGCGCGTGCGTGGCCCAGCGCCGCCGCACGCGAGGAACCTGGGGCGCGACGGTTTGGTCGGCAACGATGAACTCGGGAAAGCCTTCAGCAAAGCGGGCCTC
>JAKBCT010000084.1 GCA_021807655.1 Actinomycetes bacterium
GCTCCGGCGTGCCCTCGGTCGTCGTTCCCCACGATGAGGGGCGAGAGACCGAGCAGGCCGAACGAGCTCGGCGCCTCGCCGAGCTCGGCGTGATGCGAGTGCTGGACTCATCCGCGCTCACGCCCCGACGCCTGGCCGACGAGGTGCTCGAGTTGCTCGGCGCCGAGCGCAGCCACGCCGCGATCGATCTTGACGGAGCACGCACGAGCGCGAGACTCGTCGCCGAGCTGGTCGGCGCCGGCGCCGTGACGCACGCGTCATGACCTACCAGGGTCGACGGGTGGACCTCGATGAGCGGCGCGATGCAGGGTCACCGGATGCCACGCGGACTCGCGGGACGTTGGTCATGTTGCGCCACGGGCGCACGTCGTGGAACGACGAGGCGCGCTTCACGGGTTGGGCCGATCCGGCGCTCAGCGATCTCGGTGCCGCCGAGGCTGTGCGCGCCGGTGACGCCATCGCGGCCGCCCGACTGAACCTGTCGGTGGTGGTCACGAGCCCGGCGACGCGAGCGATCGACACGGCCACCATCGCCACGTTCGGCGACGTGGGAGCTCGAGTCGAGTGGCGGATCGACTGGCGGCTCAACGAACGCCACTTTGGTCTCCTCCAGGGTCTGGACCGCACGTCGGCGATCGCGCGCTACGGGCGAGCCTCGGTGCGCCACTGGAAGCGTGACCGTGACGCGGTGCCACCGGCGATTCCCGAGGACGACGACCGGCACCCCCGTCACGACGTGCGCTACATCGACGTGGCGCCCGCGTTCTTGCCCGGCGCCGAGTCGATTACGAGTCACGAACGTCGTGTCCTGGCGTGCTGGTCCGAAGTGATCGCGCCACGCCTCGAACGCGGCGAGGACGTCCTCGTCGTCGCGCACTGCCACAGCCTGCGAGCGCTCGCCCGATTCACCAACGCGGACGGCGGTGGCGCGACGGACTCGCTCTTCACGAACACCGGCAGCGCCCTGATGACCACAGAACCGGGCGTATTCGTCGAGCTCTCGGTGCACTGAACGATCACTGCTCGAGCTCGCACCTCGGTGCCGAATGACTAGCCCTAGCCAAGGCGCGCTGATTCGTTGCGGCATCGCTTCGTCCTCGTAGTCCAAGTTTGAGGCTCGGATCCATGGGGCGCGATTCTGTTCGTCGGCGCCGCGCGGCGAACGCCACCGGGTGCTCGCCCACCTGGTTCGCCACGAGCACGTTGGTTAAGTCCAACGACGCTGTTGTGGGCCGCGGCCCTTCAGACGCGCCAGCGACGACTGGATCACCCCGTCGCGGGTGACGACGGGCCGGGCATCCACGGATGGTCGCCTGGTGGGCACCGGCTCGCGCGCTGCGCGGTTCGTCTAGGACACGCCCCGGCCACGAGCGCTCGGACCACCGGTTCGACCCTGAGCGCGTCGTCGCGCAACCGAGTCCTCGAAACATCGTCTCGACATCGTTGTCGTAGCGCCCAGGTGGGTCGGGTGCTCGGCGTGGTCGGTCGACTTCGCGTCTGACTTCGAGCCACCGCCCGCGGATCAAACCCTCACATCGGTGAATGCTCCTCAAGGTGATGCGCTTCGTGAAACTCGTCATTGGTCACGTGACGGCCCCATTGGGCGGGTCCCCCGGTGATGGAGAGGTGCGTCATGAAATCGTTGGGGGTGGCGCCGTGCCAGTGCTCCTCGCCATCGGGCGCGTACACGACGTCGCCGGGACGAAGCGTGACCGCCTCTTCGCCACGCACCTGTACCAGTCCACGCCCCTCGGTGACGTAGAGCGTTTGACCGCCATCGTGGGTGTGCCAGGCACTGCGCGCGCCGGGCGAGAAGTGCACGGCCGCCACGCCGATCGGTATCGGTGTCAGTCCCGTCGTGATCGGGTCGATCCAGACGTCACCGGTGAACGTTGCGTCAGATCCCTTGATGGTGGCTGGTTTCGCTGCGATGTCCATCACCTTGCTCCTCTTCAATGTCGACTACCGACGACGGGCGCCGGGATCAAGCGCGGGTGGCACCCAGCCATCGTCCGCGGGGTTTAGCGTCACGCCGGGTGCGACGACCTGGTCGATGGCGTCGAGAACATCGTCGCTCAGACGCACGTCCGCGCCAGAGATCTGCGAGTCGAGGTGCTCCATCGTTCGAGGTCCGATGATCGCCGAGGTGATGCCCGGGTGGCGCAGTACGAAGGCGATGGCCATCTCGATCAGGCTGAGCCCCGCCTCCTCGGCCAACGCCGCCAACGCCGTCGCGGCGCTGAGCTTGCGCTGATTCTCCTCAAGGGCCAGGTCGAATCGGTTGACCAGTCGCTGGCGCGACGGCGACGTCGGTCCACGCTGGGCGTCTCGTCGGTAGCGTCCCGATAGCCAGCCGCCGGCGAGCGGGCTGTAGGAGAGAACGCCGTAGCCGTAGCGCATCAGGGTCGGCAATACGTCACGTTCGATGCCCCGGGTCAAGATCGAGTACGACGGCTGCTCGGTCCAGGGCCGCTCGATCGCCCGTCGCTCGGCCGTCCACTGAGCCTCGACGATGGCCGACACCGGCCAGGTGGAGTGTCCGAAGTAGCGGATCTTGCCGGCGTGCACGAGATCGGTCAGCGCGCCAAGGGTCACCTCCAGGTCGATGGCGGGGTCGTAGCGATGCACCTGGTAGAGGTCGATCCAGTCGGTCTGGAGTCGCCGCAGCGAGTTCTCCACTTCGGTGATAATCCAACGACGGCCATTACCGCGTTGGTTGACGTCGTCGCCCATGGGACTGTGGAACTTCGTGGCGAGCACAATGTCGTCACGGCGTCCGGCGATGGCCTTGCCCACAATCTCCTCGGACTCGCCGGCGGAGTACACGTCGGCGGTATCGATGAAGTTGATGCCGACGTCGAGCGCCCGATGGATAATGCGAATCGACTCGTCATGGTCCTTGGTGCCCCAGTCGCCGAACATCATGGCGCCGAGGCACAGCACCGAGACGTGAACGCCAGTACGTCCGAGTGGTCGCGATTGCATATCTATATCCTCCTAGTCGTCAGTTGCACTTCAGCACTCTCGAGATCTCGAGCGCCTTCGACTCGGCGGAATCGAGAATTCGGTTTCGATCACGACGTCGCCGCCGGCCACGAAACAATCGTCCGCTCCCCTCGGCGTCGCGCCGGCATCCCTGGCGCTCCGGACAGTGTGGAGTACGCGCTCGCCCACGCTCGCCGGCCGCGCGATCGATACCCCGATCAGCCCAGTTCGCCTGACTTCGGTGGCGTCACGCACCCCGGGCTCGGTTACTGAGGACCTGACCCGTTCGAACGCTGGTTGCCGCGAGGTAACCGACGGACGCGTCACGACAATCCCACGCCGTCTCGCTCGTGCGCTGGCGACGTCGTCATCGCGGGGCCACGCGGATCAGTGACTTAATGGCGCGTCGCTCGTCCATCGCCGCGTACGCCTCACCGACGTGCTCGAGGTCGGTCTCGAAGTCAAAGACCAGTCCGGGGTTGATGGTTCCATTGAGCACGTCATCGAGCAGCGCTGGTATATAGAGGCGGGCCGGGGCCGGACCACCTCGCCACCCGATGTTGCGAAAGAACGTCGGCACGAACGGCACGACACCGTGCGGCACCCCCACGATGCCGATCATCGAACCGGGCCTCGCGACGGCGGCCGCGGTCTCAATCGCCTGACTGGTGCCAACGCACTCCATCGTGGCGTCGGCGCCGATGCCCTTGGTGAGCTCGAGGACGCGCTCTGTCGCGGCGTCGCCACGTTGCTCGACAAGGTCAGTGGCACCGAAGGCGAGGGCGACGCGCTGACGCGCGGGGTTGCGACTCAACGCGATGATCCGCTCGGCCCCGAGGCGCTTGGCGGCGAGCACGGCGCAGAGGCCCACGGCGCCGTCGCCGACGACCACAACCGTCGCCCCCGGCCGAACGCCCGCACTCACCGCGGCGTGGTGACCGGTGGCCATGACGTCCGAGAGCGCGAGGAGCGATCGCAGGGTCTCGGGCGAGTGCTCCCCGCTCGGTACGGCGACCAACGTCGAAGCCGCCTGGGGTACTCGCACGTACTGACCCTGTCCACCATCGATGGTGCCGTTGCCGAAGGATCCGCCGTTGGGACAGCTGGCCGTTGATCCGTTGGCGCAGTGCGGACACGACATATCGCTGTAGATGAACGGTGCGACCACTAGATCACCAACGCTGACACCCGACACCTGGGAACCGGTGGCCTCGACCACGCCGATGAACTCGTGACCAATGGTCCCGACGGCGTGTGGACTCTCGCCGCGGTAGTACCAGAGGTCCGATCCGCACACGCAGGCCAGCACGACCCGCACGATCGCGTCGGTGGGCGCTTCGAGTACGGGTTCGCCGCGGTCGATGACGCCAATCGAGCCCGGTCCATTAAAGACGGCAGCGCGCACCAGCTCTCTCCTTGGTGGACCGTGTTCGGTCCGCCCCTACAGCCAAGCAGACCATCGCACGCCGAGGGAGGGCCAATCGTGAGGGGTACTGAGGGGGACTCCCTCGGTCACCGCGAGGACCCGTAACGTAGGACTGTGGACTCCAGCGCTGACCTTCGCGAGTTCTTGACCTCGCGGCGATCGCGGCTCTCGCCCGAGCGCGCCGGACTGAGCTTCTACGGCACGCGCCGTCGAGTGCCGGGCCTGCGTCGCGAGGAGGTCGCCATGC
>JAKBCT010000085.1 GCA_021807655.1 Actinomycetes bacterium
AGGCCTCGTTGCGTTTCGTCTCCGGGGTGACAAAGCCCGGGTGGCGGTCGTAGTACTCGATCAGACGATCCTCGAAGGCCGACAGGCGAAAGAACCAGTTCTCCTCCTCCATCTCGGTCAGGGGACGTCCGTGAACGGGGCAGTTACCGTCGACGCTCGCCTCGATCGTGTAATAGTCTTCGCAGCTCACGCAGTACAGGCCCTGGTAGACGTCCTTGTAGATGAACCCGCGATCGTAGATTGCGCCAAGAAACCGCTGCACACTCTCGTAGTGGCGCGCCTCGGTGGTTCGGATGAAGTCGTCGTACCCGACGTCGAGCGCATCCCAGGCGTCGCGAAAGCGTTGCGATGTCTGGTCGGTCCACGCCTGGGACGTCACGCCGTGGGCCGCCGCCGCCTCGGCGACCTTTTGACCGTGCTCGTCGGTACCGGTGAGAAACAACGTCTCGTCGCCGCGCAGCCGGTGCCATCGAGCCAGGGCGTCGGCGTTGATCGTGGTGTAGGCGTGCCCGACGTGGGGTGCGTCGTTGACGTAGTAGATCGGGGTGGTGATGTAGAAGCGACCCATCGGACCAGCGTAACGAGTCAACTACCTCGCTCGGATCGGATCGCCAGCGCCGCGTCGTAGACCGCTCGACGCCCCACGCCCAAGCGGTCGGCGACGACGTTGACCGCGTCGCGCACGCTGCCTCCGGCCGATAGTTCGTCGACGAGCGAGGCGCGCACGGCTTCGGTGTCCGCCGACGTCGCGACGGCACCCTCGAGCACGACGACCACTTCACCGCGAACCTCGCCGTCGGCCCAGTGCGACGCGACGTCGCGCAGCGTGCCGCGCACCACCTCTTCGTGCACCTTGGTCAGTTCGCGTCCTACGGCCACGCGACGGTCGGCGAAGCGTGATGCCAACTCGGCGAGCGTTGTCACCAGCCGCTGTGGAGATTCGTAGAACACGACCGTTCGCCCCTCGCGGGCCCACTCGTCGAAGCGGCGACGTCGCTCGCCCGCTCGACGCGGGACGAAACCCTCCATCACGAATCGTTCGGTCTCGAATCCACTGACCGACAGCGCCGCCACGACGGCGCTCGGTCCGGGCGTCGTGGAAACGATGAGTCCCGCCTCGGCCACCGCGGCGACCACCCGACGCCCGGGATCGCTGATGCCGGGCGTGCCCGCGTCACTGACCAGCGCCACCAGTTCACCCGCGGCGACCCGATCGACCACCTCGACGCTGAGGGTCGCCTCGTTGTGCTCACGCAAGGACCGCAGCCGCCCCCGGGCCTTGAGGTCACAGGCGCTGAACAGGATCCGCGAGCGCCTCGTGTCCTCGCAGTACACGACGTCGGCGCGATCCAGGACCTCGCGAGCGCGCGGGCTCAGGTCGCCGAGATTCCCGATCGGCGTCGCCACCACCACCAGTTGTCCGCCGCCGCCCGCCGGATCTCGCATCTCTCACCCCCGTTCCGGCGCAGGTTGCGCGCTGTACTAAGATTGTCACCTATGTCCAAGCGAACCGTGAAGCGCAAGCTGCGCGCCAAGAAGAAGGCCAACCACGGCAAGAAGCCGAACTGCGGTCGGGGCTAGAGATTCGCTCGCCAGGTGAGACCCCGACGCGTCAGGGTCGAGGCGAGTACTGAGGGCACGTCGCTCACCAGGCCGTCGACGCCCAGATCAAGCAGTCGTTCCATCTCGGACTGCTCGTTGATCGTCCAGGCGTGGACGGCGATCCCCCATCGATGAGCGGCTTCGACGAAGGGTTCGTCAATCACGCGTACGTCGCCGTAGGTGGCGGGAACCTGCAGGGCGACGGCGGGTGGCAGCGTCGGCCTCGTCTCGAGGCGTGTGTAGTAGAAAGCGGCCGTCTCTCGAGTGGCCGCCGACGTGGCGACGTCGGGAGCCGCCAAGCGAAACGCCGCGATCGCCTCGTCGATGAAGGACGCCACGATGACCCTTGAGGTGGCCTCGAGGCGTCGAAGCTCCTCGGCCAGCAGCGACTCGTAGGGCTCAATGTCGGGCGCGGTGCGTTTGATGTCGAGGTTGAGCAAGACCCCGGGGAACGTGGTGACGACCTCTTCGAGGGTCGCGATCGCGAAGCGTCGATCGCTCGGCGCACGACCGCGCCACGGATACTCCTCAGCCCCTCGTCCGGGCGATGCGGTCTCGCCGGGCACGAACCAGTACGCGTTGTCGAGCGCTCGCAGCTGGGCGAGGCTCATCTCGGCAATGGACCCGTGGCCGTCGCTCGTGCGGTCGACCGTGTCGTCGTGACAGACCACGAGCCGTCGGTCACTCGTTGCGTGCACGTCGAGCTCAACGGCGGTCGCACCCGCTCCCAACGCCTGTTCGATTGCGTAGAGCGTCGATGACGGCCCCTCAAACGAGCCCCCCTGATGGGCGAAGGCGATGACGCGCTGGTCGAGCCACTGGGTCACGGCGAATTGGCCCGAAGCGCCGCCGTCCCCACCTCGACGCGGTGCTCCATGTAGAAGGCCAGTCCCGGAACGAAGCCGGCGAGCAGCATTAGGACGAGCAGTCCGAAGTGCAAACGAGCCTTCAGCGTGAACTGGAAGCACATGACGAGGTAGATCGGGTAGAGCACGACGCCGTGGCCGATGCCCACGATCGTGACCACGATCTTGAGGTGATCCCACAGGGCGAGGTCAACCGTGTGCAGAATCAGGAAGATCACCAGCAGGATCAACGTGCTCCCGGTGACGAAGGACATCATGCGGTACCGCCGAAACGCCGCCTCCACTAATGTCCCCAGAGCTTCTTCTTGGATCGTTCGGCAAGCTCGGCGAGGTGATCGTTGTAGGCCGCGAGCGTCGGGTCTTCGTCGGCCTCACGCTCGCGTGCCGCGCGCGCCTCGCGGCGCATGCGCTCTTCGTACTCGGCGCGCTCGCGTTCGTCGTCGTGGGTAACTCGATCAAGATTCAACAGGGCGTACCAACCCAACACGCCCAGAACGCCGAAAACGGGCCACTCGATTGAGTAGAGAAAGCTGAGCGAGTTCCCCTGCACGGCGCGACCGACTTGCCACCACGCGGCGGAAGCCGACATCGCGAGCCAGGCGATAAGGGCCAAGTGCAACAAGAGGGCCCTAACGCTAAACCACTTCGACTTCACCGCGCCATCCTACCCAACCGTCACAACCAAGTGCACTCCGATGCCTCGCACGGCACGCCTCACGACGAACTTCCACCCGATGGGCACCGACCGCCAATGAGCGAACACGCACGACGATCCAACACCGAAGCAACGAACTACGTGTGTGGCCACCACGGTGGCGACCGATGGTTCGGCGAGGCGCGAGAAACGCTCGACGCTTGCTGGTAGAGCCCGAATCGAGGTCGAGAACGACGTCAACAATCCAACGGCGGTGAGCCGTCGGGCCGACCTCGCGCCACCTGATGTTCGAGGTCACCTCGCCGGCAAACTAGAGACGCGCGCGTCCTCGGCGAGAGAACCGAGCCGCGACGACCACGTTTCGAGGACACCCACGAAGCTTCATGGACCAATCTAGCGAGCGCACCGGCAACGTCTTTTCGAAGCCATCGTTGGGCGTTCGGGGTTTGGTTTGCGAAGGTTGGCCCACCCATTCAGTGCACCGCGTCGCCGTGTAGCGAGGGTGTCTCGTGGCGGAGCCCCCGCGAACACCACCGTAGGATGTCGTGGTGCCGTCCTCCGTTGCGCCCTTTTCCTGGCACGACGTCGGGCGATTCCAACTCGATCCCTTTGGCATCGCGCTGCTGGTGGCGGCCGGGGTGCTCTACGCGTGGGGCGTCTCACGCACTACGAGCTGGCCGCGGTGGCGCACGCTGTACTTCGCGTTGGGATTGGTCGTCACCTTCCTCGCCACCGAATCGGTGATCGGCGTCTACGACCGAACTTATTTCAGCGATCACATGATCCAGCACCTGCTGCTCATCATGGTGGCCGCGCCACTGTTCGCGTTGGCTACCCCGTTGGACTTGGCCTACGCCGCCGGGACGACGCGGCTGCGACGAGTACTCGACGGTCGGATCGTCACCTTTCTCACCCAACCCCTCTTGGCCTTCGCGATCTACTTCGTGTTCATCCCGGTTGCCCACCTGACCAACCTCTACAACGAGATGCTCCTGCACGACTGGATTCACGACGCCGAGCACCTCGCGTTTCTCGTCGTGGGGTACCTCTTCTTTCGAGTCGCCTTCGGTCTCGAGCGGGGCCGTACCATCCATCCCGGGCTCCGCCTCGTCTACGTGATGGCCGCCGTGCCCGTGGACACCTTCACCGGGCTCGCGCTCGCGATGTCGTCGCACAATCCCTTCTCGGCCTACCAGCGCTTGGCGCCCGTTGGTTCCACGTCATCGTCGATCCTCGACAACGTCCATCTCGGAGGTGCCTACATGTGGATCGGGGGTGACGCGCTCATGCTCGCCGCCTGCGTGCCCATCGCCGTCGCCTGGGTTCGATGGGAGACCCTTCGCACAGCCGAACTCGACGCCCAACTCGATGCCGAGGGTCGCTGAGCCGAGCGGTGCCCACTGGAACGTGCGCCAAGGCTACCGAC
>JAKBCT010000086.1 GCA_021807655.1 Actinomycetes bacterium
TGGGCCCCCGGTCCACGCGACTACGCCGACGAAGACGCCTACCGGCGACTGCTCGACGCGTAGCCGACCAGGCCCTCGACGCGTCGATCGTCGGGGCTCTGGTTGTGCCATCGGCATTCGAACACGCGGCCGGGGATTCTACGAAACGGGGTTGGCGTAGTCTCGTGCGACCAAAGCCCGACACTGCGGTAAAGCACCGCTAAATACGGACGCGGCAACGCCCATCGTAACGAACGTTGCGTCGATGGAACCGACTCGCGTCTCGTCGCAAGGAGCCATAGTGCGGGCGTTGAGGCGTGCAGCATCGCGAGCGAGCGCCCCGGATGCTGACCAGCGTGTTCCGGCGCCGGCGAACCCGACGTAAGCGCCGGGGAACCGCGCTGAAGGCAGGCGGCGTCGGCGAGTGCGGCGCAGGAGGCGAGGCATCGGCACCTTGCGCTGAGCATCCTGATCATGGCCAGTGGCGTTGCGTAGGTCGCGCAACGGCGCCGGTACGTGGGGGCCCTCGATACTGGTCCAAGTCTGTAGCGTCCAGATTTGTAGACGGAGCCTGGCGTCGTGATGGTCGCGCACGGTGACGACCGACGCGCGATCGACCGCCGCTACTCGCGCACGAGGGCGATCGCGAGGTCGGGCTTCAGTGCGGAAGCCACCCAGCGCGGCCACATCATGGCGCCGTGACAGCGGAACGTCGCGACGCTATCGTCGCGCACGTCAAAGGTGAGCTGTCGGCTTCGATATCGGCCCGCACGAAGTTGCACCACGTGGTGGCCCGATTCGATCACGAACTCCTTGGTTTCGCGCCACTCGATGGATCCCACTCGCACACCGTCGATCTCGACGTCAAAGGTGCCACGACGTAGTTCCAGACCGACGCCCTCGCGTGACAGCGTGAGCGTGGTCGACACACTTACCTCCCTGCTCGCGCGCCGCGTCGACCGTCAGCCACGTGGCCGCTGATGAGGCGCTCACGATCGAAGACCGCGGCGACGGCGCGCCAGCCGTAGATGTCGAGGACGAGGAGTCCCGCGGCGAGGGTGATCGCGAGGGGGACCGACGCGGGAATGATGTTGAACGACATGAGCGCTACCACCGCGAGCGGCGGCAGGCTCGCGACGATGGCGAGCTGTTGGGCCGCCCGGACATCAGTCGAGCGCGCCGAGATGGCGATACCCATCCAGATCGCCCACCCCGCGAGCAAGGGCGTGAAGAGTAATTGAATGAGGACGTGTGAGCGCTCGAAGATCGCGGCGACGACGGCGGGGTGAGCGAAGAGCTCGGCCGCACTGAGAAAGACGCCGAAGAGCGCGTAGGCGATGATGATCGTCGGAGTGAACGCGGCGAGCGCTTTAGCGACGAGGAACTCCTCGCGGCGGATGGGGGTGATCAGAACTGGCTCGAGGGTGCCCTGCTCGCGTTCCCCGACGACCGAGTACGCGGTGAGAGCCGAGGGGACCATCGTTGGGATGATCAACAGATAGAGCATCGAGAGGCCGATTCGATCGTTGAGGCGTACCGAGCTGACCGACGTCTTGAGCGCGAAGAGCTGCACCATCGTCATCACGATGAACAGCAGCGGCAGTGCTGACATCGTGAAGATCACGAAGCGGTTGCGCCGGTAGTCGCGGAGCTCCTTGCGAAAGATCGCACCCACGCGGGTCCAGCTGAAGGTCATCGCCGCCTCACCTCAACGTCCTCGTCGACGAGCTCCAAGTAGACGTCCTCGAGCGAATGACGTGACTCGATCAGTGACAGGACGTCCGCACCGGCGGCGACGAGGGCACGCGCCACCTCGGGTGCCGCGGCGTCGGGATCGCTCACGTGAAGCTCGTAGGTGCCCGAGGCGGACTGCTCCCATCCTTCGACGTGGTCGAGTCCCTCAAAGACGGCGCGCGGATCGGACAGTGGCGCGCGCGTCCGCACCTGCACGGCTCGCGTGAACAGTCGGTCCCTTAGTTCGTCGGGCCGTCCAATCAGCAGCAGGCTGGTGTTGAGGATCGCGACGCGGTGACAGAGCCGCTCGGCCTCTTCGAGGCGGTGCGTCGTCAGAAAGATCGTCACCCCCCGGTCGCGCAGCGCGGTGATTAGATCGTGCACGTCGCGCGTCGCCACCGGGTCCAGCCCGGAGGTGGGCTCATCGAGAAAGAGGACGGTCGGATCGTTGAGTAGGGCCCGAGCGAGCGCCACCCGTTGGCGAAGGCCCTTTGACAACGACCGGCAGAGGTCGTTGGCCCGGTCGGTGAGGTTGACGGCCTCGAGCACCGTGGCGACGCGCTCACCCACGTCGCCCAGCTCGTAGAGGCCGGCGAAACACTCGAGGTTCTCCGCCACGGTGAGTCGCAGGTAGAGGCCGGGGGACTCCGGCATGATCGAGATGCGCGCCCGAATTTGGGGACCCGCCTCGGCACTGAGCGCGATGCCGGCGACCGTCGCCGAACCCGACGTTGGAGCGAGCAGGGTACCGAGGGTGCGCACCATCGTCGTCTTACCGGCGCCGTTGGGCCCGAGGAAGCCGAAGACTTCGCCGTAGCCGACCTCGAAGGAGACGTCCTGGTACGCGACGCGCTCGCCGAAACGCTTGGTCAGGTGGTCGACGACGAGTGCGCCGCCGGATCGCGGTGCGTCGGTACCCCAGCTCACCGGGGTCGCGCCGTGGCGGGTCATCGAGCGCTCGGACCGGGCTGGTTCAGTCCTCGAGCCACACTGACCGAACTGGACCGCAGCGCGAGAGCCACGGGTGGCATACTAGCCGTGATGCTAACCAAGCGTATGAATAGCTGGCCACTCGGCCAGATACCGTAGCGTTCGCCATGGTGGTAGTCGAGCCCGAAGCCGAGCGACGTACCTTCACCGAGATCGCCCGTCGCCATCAGATCGTGCTCGCCGCCATCGACACGATCGCCGAGGTCGGCTTCGCCCAGGCGTCACTCGCGCGCATCGCGGCGCGCATCGGTATCAGTAAGGGCGTCATCAGCTACCACTTCGCCGGCAAGGACGACCTCATCAGACAGATCGTGGTCGACGTCGTCGAAGCCGGCCGGGCGTACATCGTGCCGCGCGTCTTGGCCGCGTCGACCGGGCCGGCCGTGCTGCGCGCCTACATCGAGTCGAACCTCGCGTTCATGCGCGAGCACCGCAACTACCTGGTCGCCGTCGTCGAGATCCTACGTAACGGAAGATTCACCACGCCCGACGGACGTCGCCGCATTGACGGCCAAGAGCTCGATGTCGCGGCACACCTCCTCCAAGAGCAGCTCGCGCGCCTGCAGGGGGAGGGGCAGCTGCGACGTGACTTTGACCCGGGCGTCATGGCGGTGGCGATCCGCGCCGCCATCGATGTGGTGCCGCACCGACTCATCGGTGATCCTCACTTCGATATCGAGCACTACGCGAGCGAGCTGGCGGCGATTTTCGACCTCGCAACGCGCGAGGCTGGCTGAACGCCAGCGGCCGTACCCGGCTGTTCGCGCTGGTGGATCATTTGAGGCGTCGCTTCAATGAGAAACGGCCTCATCGTCGGACGGTCCGTGGCCGCGTCGTTGACGGTAGGTCGCAACGACGTCGATGTTTTTGCGTCGCGAGACGCGCTATGCGTCGCTTGGGTGTTGGCGTCGAGCGGTGCAACAGGGTTGCAATCAGTCAATGAAGGTTCGCTTGAGGTTGACGACCCGCGCTCGGAGCTAAAACGTGACCACCTGGTCGGCCCACATCGTCCAGTCGGTGGCCACGTCCAACGTGGAGCGCCGGGCGCCATCGACCAGTAGTTCGTCGGTGAAGCCTCGGGCGTCCATGCAAGTGCCACAGCAGCCGATCTCTCCACCGTGGCGCAGCACCGCAGTGACCATGCGATCGAGGTGGTAGTAGCCGTCGGGGACTTTCTGGTTCGCGATGGCGCAGCCAACCGCGTCGCCGAAGAGGAAGACGCGCACCTCGACGCCGTCGCGACGAGCCAGGGCTCCAGCGAGGCGCAGGCCGTTATAGGAGCGCTCGGTCCCGTACGGGGGGTCGTTCAGTATGACGAGGACCTTCATGTGGATGCTCACTTTCCCTTGACGATCTGCGATGCGCGCCCTTCGGCGCTCGCTCGGCGGTAGGCGCTAATGAGGAGATTCGCCGCAATAGCGACCTCGTCACTCGTGGTGTCACGGCCGAGCGACAGTCGCACCGCCGCGTGGGCGACGTCGGGCGCTACCCCCATCGCGAGCAGTGTGCTCGAGGGCGACTCGTCGCCGGCGTGGCACGCCGAGCCCGTGGAGGCGGCGACACCGGAGGTTCGAGAGAGCAGGTCGGTGCCTCGCACGCCGGGAAACGAGACGAACAGCGTGTTGGTCAAGCTGGCGTCGAGGGGGGTATGACAGATCAGCGCGGGTATGCCGGTTGAGAGTTGACTGAGTAGTTCGTCGCGAAACAGGCCGACGCGTGCGGCGTC
>JAKBCT010000011.1 GCA_021807655.1 Actinomycetes bacterium
GTTGCTCGCCCCGATGGCGCCCCACCTCTCGGCCGAACTGTGGGAGATTCGTCACCCCGGCGAACCGTCGGTCCACGCGCAGCCGTGGCCGACGTCGGACCCTCACCTGACGACGGAGCAATTGGCGGTGATGGTGGTTCAAGTGAACGGTAAGGTTCGCGCTCGACTTGAGGTTTCTCCCACGATCGACGACGATGATGCACGCGATCTCGCCCTCGCCGATCCGACCATTCGTACCTGGATCGGCGAGGGCGAGCCGACCCGAGTTGTCGTGCGGGCGCCTCGTCTGGTCAACGTCATCGTCTGATGGCTGCACGTTCCGCCTCGCGCACGTCCGTCGAGGTTCAACCACCCCAGTTCGATCGTCCCGAGGTCGAGATTCACGCGTCGACGCGGCGGACCAAGACGGGAGCGGCGCACTGGTCGGGGAGTCGCATCATCGTTCAGATTCCGGCACGACTGCGGGGTCGCGACCGTGACGCCTTCGTGGACGCACTGGTAGAACGCGTCGTTCGCCACCGTCCCCAGAACGCCGCGGGCGACGCTGCGCTCGAGGAGCGATGTCGGACCCTCGCCGCGATGTACGCCGATGGCGTGACGCCGTCGTCAGTGCGCTGGGTCTCGAATCAGCGAGCGCGGTGGGCATCGTGTTCGCCGGCGACTCGTGAGATCAGGGTGTCGAGTCGCTTGCGCCAGTGCCCCGAGTGGGTGATTGACGCGGTGCTGGTTCACGAGTTGGCGCACCTGCACGAAGTCGATCACTCGGTGGCCTTTCACGAGATTGCTGATCGGTATCCGCGCCAGCGCGACGCGTCGATCTTCCTCGAGGGCCTAGCGCTGGGCTTGGGACTCGCCGTGGAGACCGGCGACCTCGGCCCGTCGATCGACTAGTCAGCCTCACCACGCAAGAAACGTTCGAGTTCCGCCGCGAGCTCTTCGGCGCTCGGGAGGTCTTCGGCGGGTGCCCCCTCGTCGGCGTCGACCGCCTCTTCGAGTTGTTTGACCATCGAGCGGTGATCGGGGTTGTTGGTGATCAGCTCATCAACGTGTTGGCGGGTCTCGTCGGCCGCCGCGCGTAGGTCGCCCGCGTCCAGGGTGAGTCCACTGATGCGCGCGACCCCGTCGATCAGGGCCGCGGCGGCTTGTGGGTACGACATGGACGCGACGTAGTGCGGGACTCGGGCCCACAGCGTCACCACGTCCATGTCTACCTCGGCGAAGCCGAGTTCGAGTGCCGCCGAAATTCCCGCCGGCACCTCGATCTCGCCACTCATGGTGCCCACGACGGTCAGCAGATGCGCGCTCGCCGCCGGCGCAGTGCCGATCACTCGAACCGGCCTCGTGTGCGGGGTCGGCGCGGGAAAGGCGCCGAGCCCGACGGTGAGACGGACGTCGAAGCGCCCCGCGGCGTCGGCCGCCACGTCGACGAAATCGCTCCAGTGAAAGTCGGGTTCGGGACCGACGAGGAAGAGCACGTCGGCGCCGTCGCGATCGTGGCCGTATCGCAACTGGATTTCGGGCCACGTCAACTCGGAGGTTACGCCGTCGATGATTCGCGCTACGGGTCGTCGGGCGCGTTGGTCGATGAAGTATTCGGTGTCGAAGGTGGCCAGGACGTCGGTCTCAATGGTCGACAGGAGCGTGGACATGGCCGTCGCGGCGCCCAGCCCAGCGTCAATCCACCCCTCGAGGCCGATGACCAGCACCGGCTCATTGAGCGGCGGGTCAGCGAGGTAGATCACTCGGTCGTAGATTTCGTCGTCCATCACGTCTCCAAAGTGCGGCTGGCTAGGTTGGCCAATGTAGTGATATGCGTCGGAAATTCAAGCACGCTGCCCTGGTCGCCCGCGGTGGCGCCGGCTCGGTAACGCGCGTACACGCCCTGCAGAATGCAGGCCAGTTTCCAGTAACCGAAGGCCTGATAGAAATTGACGTCGCTGAGGTCGAGTGTCGAGTGGCGAGCGTACGCCTCGAGCACGTCGGCGCGCGTGGCGAAGCCGGGCGCCGTCGTCGGGGCCGCTCCGAGTAGGGCGGCCGTCTCGTCTTCGGGTTCGGCCCAGTAGACGAGCAGGATTCCCAGGTCGGCTAGGGGATCGCCCAGGGTGCAGATCTCCCAGTCCAGTATCGCCATCACGTTGCCACGTGCGTCGAGAACCGTGTTGTCGAGTCGGTAGTCGCCGTGGACCACCGTGGTGCCCTGCTGACGAGGTATAACGCCCGCCAGACGATCGCCGATCGCCTCGATCGCGCCGTGGTGATCGACCCCGTCGACGCGCGTTTGCTCGTACTGCGTGCGCCAGCGACGTAACTGTCGCTCGATGTAGCCATCGTGGCGCGCGAGGTTGGCGAGTCCCGCTCGGTTGACGTCGACGTCGTGCAAACCCGCCAAGGTCTGCGCGAGGTGCTCACCGATCACGGCACGAACCGATACGTCGAAGGAGGTCTCGGCTTGAGCGCGATCACGCAAGATCGCGCCCTCGACGAACTCCATGACGTAAAAGGGACGGTCGGTGACCATCTCATCGGTGCAGAGCCCTAGTGGGCGCGCGACCGGGACGCCGAGCGGCGCGAGCGCCGCAATGATGGTGTGTTCACGAACCATGTCGTGCGCGGTCGGCAGCACGTGGCTCACCGGCGGTCGCCGCAGGGCGACGGACCGACCCGTCGAGTCGGTCACGCGGTAGGTGAGGTTGGAGCGGCCCCCGGCGACGAGTTCGAATCGCAGGGGTGCGACGAGCCCGACGTAGCGCACCAGCCACGCGGTCACCGGTTCGACGGCGATGCCGGGAATCGTCTCCATAGCCGGTGAGGATAACAGTGCTTCGCGGTGTCCCAGCACGGCACCCCCGGTACGATGGGTGCGTGAACAACGCCACGGACGCGACGTTTCGAACGAAGGTGCTGGAACGATCGGCCACGGTGCCCGTCATTGTCGACCTGTGGGCGGCGTGGTGCGGTCCCTGTCGAGTGTTGACGCCCGTCCTGGAGAAGGTGATCGCGCAGAGTGAGGGCTCGGTTGAACTCGTCGCGGTCGACGTCGACAAGAATCCTCGCACCGCTCAGGCGTTCGGGGTCCAATCGATCCCTTCGGTCTTCGCGTTCCGGGATGGACAGGTGGTCGACTCGTTCGTCGGGGCGCGCAGCGAGCGCGCCGTTCGCAAGTTCGTCGCCAATCTCCGTCGCTAGCACTCGGATCCACGCGAAATCGCCGCCCGGTAGAGTGAGAGCGTGACCGACGTAACCGATGCCACGTTTAGCACTGCCGTCTTGGATCGGTCCAAGGCCGTGCCGGTGGTGGTCGATTTGTGGGCGACGTGGTGCGGTCCCTGCCGCACGCTGACGCCAACGCTCGAGAAGGTCATCGGTGAGACCAATGGGTTGGTCGAGTTGGTGAAAATCGATGTCGACGCCAATCCTCGCGTGGCCCAGGCCTTCTCCGTGCAGTCGATTCCTTCGGTTTTCGCTTTCAAGAGTGGTGAGGTGGTGGACTCGTTCGTTGGTGCCCTGCCCGAGCACGCGGTGCGCGAGTGGGTAGCGAAGCTCGTCCCCGGTGCATCGGCGCTCGAGCAACTGATCGCGGCGGGGGACGAGGCGTCGTTACGCCAGGCGCTCGAACTAGACCCGGTGAACGTTGAGGCCGCCGCGGCGCTGGGGGAGTTGCTCAGCTCACAGCAACGTTTTGACGAGGCTGAGGCGATTCTGTCGCCCCTGGCGTCCTCGGTGGCGGTCAAGACGATCTTGGCGCGGGTGCGTCTCGCGCGTGATGGCGTGCACTTGGATGGGGACGTCGACCTGACGCTCGAACACCTCCTTGAGCAGTCGGCCAGCAGTGCGCAGGCGCGCGAGAGCCTGCTGGTCTTTTTGGACGCCCTGGGACCGGACGATCCGCGCTACGTCACGTTCCGACGTCGCCTGGCGAGCCGACTGTACTAGTAGTGCGTCGGTTTCGTCCCGCGCGGGCCGTCGAGGTCGCGATGGGTGCTCGCACGTACGACATCACGACGCGGGCGCTGGTGATGGGGGTGCTCAACCGAACACCCGACTCGTTCTACGCGCCGGCCGCCACGTTTGCCCTCGACGCTCTGCTCGAGCGCGCCGACCGGCTCGTCGCCGAGGGTGCGGACCTACTCGACGTGGGTGGGGTGAAGGCGGGACCGGGCGACGAGGTGGGCGAGGCGGAGGAGCTCGAGCGAGTCGTGCCGGTCGTGTCCGAGCTGCGACGTCGCTTCGACATCCCCATCAGTGTCGACACGTGGCGGGCGTCGGTGGCCGCCGCGAGTTTCGACGAGGGGGCGCAGGTGGGCAACGACATCAGCGGCTTCGCTGACCCCCAGTACTTGCCAGTCGCGGCGAGGGCCGGTGCGACGGTGATCGCCACCCACATCCGACTTCGTCCCCGCGTCGCTGACCCGACGCCCTATTACGACGACGTCACCCGAACCGTGCGCGACTTTCTGGTTGACCGACGGCGACAGGCGATCGACGCCGGCATTGAAGAACGCCGCATCGTGCTCGACGCCGGACTCGACCTCGGCAAGACCGCCGCGCACTCGCTCCAACTCCTGCGGGACTCGGCCGAACTGGCCGAACTGGGATCACCCCTGCTGCTCTCGGCGTCGAACAAGACGTTTCTGGGTGATCTCTTTGACCTGCCGGTGAGCGACCGTCGTTCGCCGTCGCTGGCGGCGATGGCCGTTGGCATCGGTGCGGGGTGTCGCATCGTTCGAGTGCACGACGTGGCGGGAAGCGTTCGCGTACGCGATGCGCTCGCCCGAGTACTGGAGGAGGCGTGACCGGCTCGTCGCTCGTCGTGGTGGGCACCGACGCGACCATGGTCTATGACGCGGTGCGCGTCGCCGTAGCCGGGGAGCTCGGGGAACTCGACGCGACCGCCGCCCTGGAAGATTTCACCGTGCGTGACGCCTCGACCGGTGAGTCACTCGCCGGCCGGCTCCTCGACGCTCTCTACACGCCGGCGTTGTTGGTCGCTCGTCGGGTCGTCGTTGTTCGTGACGCGCAGCACCTCACCGCGGACGAGGTGAGCTCGGTCATCGCGTGGATGGGCGACCCGATTCCGTCGACCGTTCTGATACTCGCGGTGGTGGGTGCCAAATCGAACAAACTCGTGAAGGCCGCGCAAGCGGTCATTGACGTGAATGTCTCCAGCAAGCCGGTGGATCGCGTCTCGTTCACGGTGGCGAAGTTCGTTGAACACGGCGTCGGCGTCGACGCCGCGCTCGCCAAGCGCGTCGTCGAGCGAATTGGCGATGACGTCGCCCGCGTCGACGCGCTGGCCAGGACGCTGCACGCTATCTACGGGACGGCGCCACTGACGTTCGCGCAGCTCGAACCGTACCTGGGCGGTGCCGGTGACGTCCCCGAATGGGATCTGACCGATGCACTGGACGCTGGCGAAGTCGTCGGGGCCATCACGGTCGCCCGACGGATGCTGGATTCGCGCGGGCGCGCTGGCTTACAGGTCGTCAACATCCTGCAGCGGTACTACCTGCGATTGGCGCGCCTCGAGGGGGCGGGCGTGCGCGACGCCGACGAGGCGGCGACGCTCTTGGGCATGAATCGCTTTCCGGCGGGCAAGGCACTGGCTGCCGCGCGACGGCTCGGTGCCGCACGACTCGCCGAGGCCGTGCACCTGGTGACCCGGGCCGATCTCGATCTGAAGGGTGGCATTGACTACGGTTCTCGTGACGACGTCTCGGACGTGGACGTGACCGACCTCACCGTCATCGAGGTGCTGGTCGCGCGTCTGGCCCGCCTCAGCGCCAGCGCGCGACGTTAGTTGGCGTCAGCGCGCAGACCGTTGAGGCGGCGCATCAGGCCGCTCTTCTTGTTGGCGGCCTGATTCTTGTGAATGATGCCCTTGGTCGCCGCCATGTCGATGCGCTTGATCGCCGTGCGCAGGGCGACGGCTTCGTCGGGGGTACCGACGGCCGTCACGGCAGTCTTGACCCGGGTGCGCAACTCGGACTTGACGGCCCGGTTGCGCTCGCGCGCGACCTCGTTCTGCTTGTTGCGCTTGATCTGGCTCTTGATGTTGGCCACGAAAACAACCTCGTTCGATAGCGGTGCCGTTGGTCCGGCGGGCTGAACAAGGCTAGCAGAACCACCACCGGCCACGCTCACCCGCGCGCCACGGCGGGTAGCCTTGCAACACCGTGAGCCCCTCGACCGAACCAGTTGATTCCCGGCGAATCCGGAACTTCTCAATCATCTCGCACGTTGACCACGGCAAGTCCACGTTGTCCGACCGGATCCTGGAGATTACTGGTGCGGTAGATCCTCGCCTGATGCGCGCCCAGTACCTGGACTCCATGGATATTGAGCGTGAACGGGGCATCACGATCAAAGCGCAAAACGTCAGGGTGTTTTTCGATCAGCACGTACTCCAGCTCATCGACACGCCGGGTCACGTCGACTTTGGCTACGAGGTCTCGCGGTCCCTGGCGGCCTGCGAGGGGGCGATCCTGCTGGTCGACGCCAGCCAGGGTATTCAGGCCCAAACGCTGGCCAACTGCTACCAGGCGATCGAGCACAATCTCGAAATTGTCGCGGTGTTGAACAAGATTGATCTGCCGGCGGCCGATCCCGACCGGTGCAAGGATGAACTGGAACGGGTTCTCGGACTGCGCCGCGAGGAGATCCTCTCGATCTCGGCCAAGACTGGCGAGGGGGTCGAGGCGCTACTCCACGCGGTGATCGAACGCATTCCGGCCCCCGCGGGGGATCCGTCGGCGCCCCTGCGCGCGCTGGTGTTCGATTCCTACTACGACCAGTATCGAGGCGTCATCAGCTCGATACGAATCGTCGACGGAACCTTGCGTGAACACGTCAAGGTTCGCATGATGCAAGCGGCGGCCAATCACGAGATCGAGGAGATCGGTATCCGCACCCCCGATATGGTGCCGGTCGAGCAGCTCGGTCCCGGCGAGGTGGGCTACCTCGTCGCGGGGATCAAGGACGTTGGCGAAGCCCGGTCGGGCGAAACCGTTACCGAGGCCGCTCGGCCGGCCCTCGTCGCCCTCGACGGGTATCGCGATCCCAAGCCCATGGTCTTTTGTGGCATCTACCCGATCGACGGCGACGACCTGCCCGATCTTCGCGATTCCCTGGACAAGCTCAAGCTCAATGACGCCTCGATAACGTTTGAACCCGAGTCGAGCCACGCCCTCGGGTTCGGCTTCCGGTGCGGCTTTCTCGGCCTCTTGCACATGGAGATCGTTCGCGAGCGGCTCGAGCGCGAATTCAACCTCTCGCTGATTGCGACCGCTCCGTCGGTCGTCTACCGCGCGTTTCTCACCGACGGCACCGAGGTCGACATCGACAATCCGACCGATCTGCCTGAGCCGAGCCGACTCGACCATATTGACGAGCCGATGCTCGACATCTCGATCCTCACCCCCGCGGAGTACTTGGGCACCGTGATGGATCTCTGCCAGTCACGCCGCGCCGAGATGCAGAAGATGGACTATCTGTCGGCCGAACGCGTGGAACTGCGCTACTCGATACCGCTCGCCGAAGTCGTGATCGACTTCTTTGACGCACTGAAGAGTCGAACCAAGGGGTACGCGAGTCTCGACTACGAGCCCAGCGGCTACGTCACGTCGCCCCTGGTGCGCGTCGACCTGCTGATCAACCACGAACCCGTTGACGCCTTCTCCACCATTGTCCACAAGTCCAACGCCGACTTCTACGGACGTCGAATGGCCGAGCGCCTTCGCGAGCTGATCCCGCGCCAGATGTTCGACGTGCCGATCCAGGCCGCGGTCGGGGGCCGCGTCATCGCCCGCGAAACGGTCAAGGCTCGTCGCAAGGACGTACTCGCCAAGTGCTACGGCGGCGACATCACGCGCAAGCGTAAATTGCTCGAGAAGCAGAAAGAGGGTAAGAAGCGAATGAAGAACCTCGGGCGCGTCGAGGTGCCCCAGGAGGCCTTCGTCGCCGCGCTCAAGCTCGAGGACTAGCCAAACGGCGGTCGACCGTTAGCACTCGGTAGAATTGAGTGCTAGCAAGGAGGAGTTATGGCTCGACGTCCGTTGAAAAAACCCGGCATCGTGGCGGACCTCGACGCGCGCAAGGCGACGATTCTCGAGGCCGTGGTGCGAGAACACATCGATACTGCCCAGCCCGTGGGCTCGTCGTCGGTCGCCTCCACCAGTGAACTCGCGATCTCGTCGGCCACGGTGCGCTCGGAGATGGTGACCCTCGAACGCGAGGGCTACCTCGCCCAACCGCACACGTCGGCCGGGCGGATCCCGACCGACAAGGGCTACCGGTACTTCGTCGACCACCTTCAGGCTGGCGTCGTCGGCGTGGCCCAACAGCAGCAGATCAAGGACTTCTTCGAAAACGTGCGCGGCGAAGTCGAAGACGTGCTCGCTCAGACGTCGACCCTGCTCAGTCAACTGACCAGCTACACCTCGGTGGTGGTTGGCGCCGGTCACGCGATGAGCCCGATCCTCTCCACGCAGCTGGTCAACCTCGAGGCGCGACACCAACTGTTAGTAACCGTCTTCGCCGACGGTTCGGTCGTCAAGCACAGCGTGATGACGAATTTCGACGCCAGTCACGTTGAGGTGGCCGAGGCGTCGCGCCAGTTGCACGCCCTCTTAATCGGCACGACGCTGGACGCACGCGTCCAAGTCCCCTCACGTAGCGACCACGTGGCCTCCCTGGTGCGCGACGCGGTGGCGACGCTGCACGCGCAGCAGCCCACGGTCGACGGCGAACAGGTTTTCATTGGCGGATCGTCCAAGGTCGCCGAGTCATTCGATGGCGTCGAAACGGTGCGCAAGGTCCTGGCGATTCTCGAACAGGAGTTGCTCGTCGTTTCCCTGGTTCAGGACATCCTCGACCAGGGGCTGTCGGTCGCGATCGGATCCGAGCACGGCTACGAGCCACTCTCGTCGTGCGCGGTGATCGTCGCACCGGTGACCATCGATGGCCATCCCGCGGGCGCCGTCGGACTGCTCGGCCCGACGCGGATGAAGTACGGCGAGGCGATGGCGGCCGCTCGCGCGGTGTCGGCCCACCTCGCCCATCACTTCGGTGGTGACGAGCGTGCCTAGCACGGACCTCTACGAGATCCTCGGCGTCGATCGGTCCGCCTCACAGGAGGACCTCAAGCGGGCCTATCGCCGCCTCGCCCGTCAGCACCACCCCGATGCGAATCCCGATGATCCCGAGGCCGAGGCCCGGTTCAAGGACGTCTCCCAGGCCTACGAGATCCTGTCGGATCCGGAGCGACGCGCCAACTACGACCGCTTCGGTGCGGATGTGGGTGGCGCCGGCCCCGGCCCCTTCGGCGCTGGCTCGGTGCAGGACATCTTCGACATGTTCTTCGGCGGAATGGGTCACGCGCCCACCCGTCGGGGCCCCCAACCGGGCCCCGACGCCGAGGTCGCGGTTGAGATCACGCTGGACGACGCGGCCTTTGGGGCCACCAAGGAGATATCGGTCACGTTGCCCCAGCAGTGCGTCACCTGTCACGGCAGTGGCAGTGCGCCGGGCACCTCACCGGTCACCTGCGACGAGTGCGGTGGAACCGGCGAGGTACGCCGGGTGCGCAACTCGATTCTCGGTCAGATGGTGACCGCGGCCGCCTGCTCGCGTTGCGGCGGCTACGGCACCCGCATCGGGACACCGTGTGTCGACTGTCGCGGCGATGGTCGCACCCAGAGCACGACGACGTTGACGATCCAGATCCCGGCCGGCGTGGAGGATGGCTCCACGATGCGGTTGGCGGGTCGCGGGCCGGCGGGGTCGCGCGGCGGCGCGAACGGTCGCCTCTTTGTCCACCTGCGCGTGTCGGCGGACGAACGCTTTGAACGAGCGGGCGACGACCTGCACCACGAGGCCCACGTTGCCTTCACCCAGGCCGCGCTGGGCGCGACGATCGAGGTACCCACGTTGCGAGAGACGGCCTCCATCGAGATCGCCCCGGGGACCGCGAATGGCACGGTGCATCGACTGCGCCACGAGGGGGTGGCCCACCTGCACGGTCGTGGTCGGGGTGATCTCTTCGTCCACGTCGTCGTTGACGTGCCGACTGATCTCGACGAAGCGTCGACGTCGTTGTTACGCGAGTTAGCCGAACATCGGGGGGAGAGCGTCACCCCGGCGCCCGCCAGCCTCTTTCGACGACGCGCGCGACGGTGAGCGACCCCGCGTTCTTGCGCCGCGTGGCGGCACTCGCGCAGTTTCGGGTAGTCGATCCGCGCCGGCCGGAACTGTCGGGCGCTGACGACCATCACCTGCGCGCTGTGTTGCGAGCGTCGTCGGGTGAAGAGGTGGTCGTCACCGACGGCCGCGGCGCGTGGGCCCTGGCGGCCGTCGCCGCGGCGGGGCTGCACCCGCTCACCGATGTGTTGCACGAGGCGCCGCCGCGTGAACGTTCGCTGTACCTCGCGCCGCTCAAGGGAGATCGCAGCGAATGGGCGATCGTCAAGGCAACTGAGCTGGGCGTGAGCACGATCGTGCCACTGCTCAGTCATCGGGTCGTGGTGAAGTGCCGCGGTGAAGCGCGAACCAAACTGCTCGCGCGATGGCGGCGTCTCGCCCACGAGGCGAGCGCACAGTCGCGTCGCACGCATTACCCGACCATTGCCGATCCGCTGACGCCCGACCAAGTCCCCCGCGATGTCGCGGTGTGCGACTTTGGCGGGGATGGTTCGTGGGCCCACGTCGTGGGCGTCGCGATTGGTCCCGAGGGTGGCTGGGAGGCGGCAGAGTGGGGCGGCGAGCGCCGACGACTTTCCCTGGGACCGACGGTGCTGCGCGCCGAGACGGCCGCCGTCGCCGCGGCGACGCTCTTGGCGTTTCACGCCCCCGACTGGGGATACGCGCGCGGGTCGGGCGCTTTGAGTAATGATGAAGTCAGCCATGACTGACTGCCTCTTCTGCCAGATTGTCTCGAAGGAGATTCCGTCGACGGCGGTCGCCGAGTCCGACACGGCTTACGCCTTCTACGACATCGCCCCGCAGGCGCCCGTCCACGTACTGGTGATTCCGAAGCGCCACATCACCAGCGCCGACGAAGTGGCATCGGCCCACGGCGGCGTCGTGGATGACTTGGTGATGCTGGCCCAGCGCGTCGTCGACCTCGAGGGCGTACGCGAGAGCGGCTACCGGCTCGTCATCAACGTGGGGCGCGACGCCCAGATGACCGTGGCCCACCTGCACGTCCACGTTCTGGGTGGCCGGCGATTGGAGTGGCCGCCCGGATGACCGTTGAGGAATCGGCCGGCGAGGCGATGACGGTGACGACATTCGTACGCAATACGAACCTGTTAGCGGGCTTGCTCGGACCGCGCGACGAGCACTTGCGGGTGGTGGAGCGCTCCTTCCCGTCGTCGAAGATTGCCATTCGCGGCAACGAGATCAGCGTCTCGGGTCCCGACGCCGCCAAGATCCTTCGCCTCTTCGACGAACTCGTCCTGGTGCTCGAGAGTGGACAGTCCCTCGACTCGACGAAGATCGAGCGCACCATCGACATGGTCGACGAAGACCTGCGGCCGAGCGAGGTCCTCGGCCACGAGGTGGTTCGAGCGGCCCGGGGCAAGCCCGTGCGTCCATCAACCGCGGGCCAGAAGCGCTACACCGACGCGATCGACGCCTCGACCATCACCTTCGGTATCGGTCCGGCCGGAACGGGCAAGAGCTATCTCGCCGTGGCCGCCGCCGTCCAGGCGCTCCACCGCCGCCAGGTTCAACGAATCGTGCTCACTCGTCCCGCCGTCGAGGCCGGCGAGCGATTGGGCTTCTTGCCCGGCGATCTCATGGCCAAGGTCGATCCCTACCTGCGGCCGCTCTACGACGCCCTGTACGAGATGGTGGGGCCCGACGGTGCGCAGCGCCTGATCGCCAACGGCACGATCGAGGTCGCGCCCCTGGCCTTCATGCGCGGACGCACCCTCAACGATTCCTTCATCATCCTCGACGAGGCGCAGAACACGACGCCCGAGCAGATGAAAATGTTTCTCACGCGTATCGGCTTCAACGCCAAGGCAGTGGTCACCGGGGACGTCACCCAGGTCGATCTCAATGGCCGGATGAGCGGCCTGACGCACCTCGAGTCCATCCTCGGCGGCATCGACGGCATTTCATTCGTCCACCTCGGGGCCAAGGACGTGGTGCGCCACAAGATAGTGGCCGCGATCGTCGCCGCGTACGAACGGCGAGACCCGTGAGCATCGACATCTACGCCGCGGACGAGCAGCACGAGATCGCGATCGACCTCGAGCGCTGGGTGGCGCTCGCCAACGCCGCGCTGCTCGACGAAGGCGTCCGCGGACTCGCCGAGCTGTCGCTCATCTTCACTGACGAGGCCGCCATCGCGGCGCTCAATCTCCAGTTCATGGGTAAGGCCGGACCCACGGACGTGCTGAGCTTTCCCATCGACGACGAGCCCGAACCCCGGGGTCGCGTGCCCGACGCCGGGGGGAGCGGCCCGGGCGACGCACCGCTCGACGAGATTCCCCAGCTGATCGGCGACGTCGTCATCTGTCCGGCCGTGGCCGCGCGCAACGCGCCGGACCACGACTGGGAGTTTGATGACGAGGTGGCGCTGCTCGTTGTCCACGGGGTCCTGCACCTGCTCGGCTGGGACCACGAAGTCGACGACGAAGCCGAGCGGATGGAGTCTCGAGAGCGAGAACTCCTCGCTCGGTACCATCGTCCCGTCCGCCCGTGATCGCCGCGACCTGGTCGGGTGGCGACACGGCGCTGTCGCTCAGCGTGCTCGTCCTGCTCATCTTGTCGGGCTTTTTCGCCCTCGCGGAGACGTCGCTGGTGCGCATGAACAAATCCCGGGCGCGGTCACTGCGTGACCAGGGTCGGCGCGGTGCGCGCGCCCTGGTGTCCCTGGCCGAGGCCCCCGAACAGTTTCTCAACCCGCTGCTGCTGCTCGTGCTGATCTGCCAACTGGTCTCGGCGACGATGGTCGGCGTGCTCGCGGGCCACCTGTTCGGCGCCGCCGGCGTTTTCGTGGCCACGGTGGGCGAGGTGGTCGTCATCTTCGTCATCTTCGAGGCGATTCCGAAGAACTTCGCGGTCCAGCACCCCGACGCCGTAGCGCTCTTCACCGCACCCGCGGTCGGACGACTGCTCCGATTCTGGCCCATTCGGTGGATCTCGACGGTGCTGCTCGCCATCGCCAACGCTGTGATGCGACTGTTCGGCGCCCCGTCGTCGTCACCCAAGGTGACCGAGTCTGAGGTGCTGGCCATGGCGGACGTGGCCCACGAGGACGCCGCGATCGCTTCGGAGGAACGGGCCTTCATCCACTCGGTGATCGAATTTGGCGACACCATCGTGCGCGAGGTCATGGTTCCGCGACCCGACATGGTCGACGTCGAGGCCGCCGCGACGGTTCGCCAAGCGCTCGACATAGCCATCGACTCGGGCCGCTCGCGTCTGCCGGTGCTGGGCGACGGCGTCGACGACGTGGTCGGTATTGTGAACCTGCGTCACCTGGCGGCGCTCGTCGCGAACGGTCTCGGCGAGGAACGCGTGGCCGAGCATATGGGCGAGGCCCACTTCGTGCCCGAAACGAAGCGGGTGGCGTCGTTGCTGACCGAGATTCGCCGCGCGCAGGTTCACCTCTTCGTCGTCGTCGACGAATACGGTGGCACCGTCGGCCTGGTGACCCTCGAGGACGTGCTCGAAGAACTCGTCGGCGAAATCGCCGACGAGTCCGACCCGCGCACGGTCCAGGCCGCGCGCCAGTCGATCGATCTCGGCATCACGCTGAGTGGGCGGATGAACATTGACGACGCCAACGTGGACTTCGACCTCGAGCTGCCCAAGGACGGCTGGGACACCGTCGGCGGTCTCGTGCTCGACTTGGCCGGTGGCGTCCCGGACGAGGGGGAATCGTTTTCGACCGACCACTACCGACTGACCGTGGTGCGCATGGAGGGTCGCCGAATCGAAGAGGTGCGCGTCGATCCGCTGGAGCGCGAATGAGTCGCGCCGGCTTCGCGACCATCCTGGGACGACCCAACGTCGGCAAGTCGACCCTCGTCAATCAGTTAGTCGGTGCGAAGGTCACGATCACCGCGTCGTCACCCAACACCACGCGACGCGCCGTGCGGGGCGTCATTACCATCGGCGACGTTCAAATCATCGTCGTCGATACCCCGGGACTGCACCGAGCGCGAACCTCACTCGGTAGCCGCCTGAACGACGCGGCCCGTCACGCCGCTGACGACGTCGACGTGGTGATTGCCCTGATCGAGGCCGGTGGGGCGATTGGCCCGGGTGATCGTGCGGTCATGGCGACCCTGCTCGAGGTGTCGCGCACGCACGGCCCCCAGCCCATCGTCGTGGTCAACAAGGTAGACCGGTGCGCGCGCGAGATGGTCGCCGCACAGTTGATGAACGCGACGCTCGCCATCGAGGAGATCGGCCGTGAGCGCGGCGGCGAAACGGTGACGTCTCGGGTCGAGTACTTCGCGGTGTCGGCCAAGACCGGCGTGGGGGTCGATTCGCTTCGCGCGTTCGTCGCGGACCGGATGCCCGAGTCCCCCCTGCTCTTTGGCGTGGACGAAGTCTCTGACGTACCCGAGTCGGAGTGGATCGCGGAGCTCGTTCGTGAGCAGTTGGTGCGCAAGACTCGCCAGGAGCTACCGCACTCGATCCACTGCCGGGTCACGGAGTTCGAGTGGCCGCACGTGATCGTCGAGATACTGGTCGAGCGCGAGAGTCAAAAGGGCATGGTGATTGGGCACGGGGGACAACTACTCAAGGACGTCGGTATTGCCGCGCGGCGCCAACTGCCCGAGGGTCTCTACTTGGAGCTGCGCGTCGCGGTCGAACCCGGTTGGCAGCGACGCGACGACGCGCTCGACCGGTTCGGCTACTGATCGCTCGGCGCGTCGCGTCGACCGCCCGATCGCCTCGCGAGAACTACGGGCGCAGTCCAGTCGAGTGGTCTAGGGTCGACGCGACGGCACTGGCCCTCGTGGTCCGGATCCGTCGGGTCGTGAAACTCGCCGCGACGAGTGCGCCGACGGGGATCAGCGCTACCGCCAGGGTCGTCGTCGTCAGACCGAGGTACTTCAGGCCGCTCATGACCACCATCGCGGTGATCAGCGGGCGCGCAACCGCACTGGCGCGCCTCGAGGAGATCAACGAGCCAGCGAGGGTAGCGGGGACCGCTCCGATCGCCAACGCCGCGGTGATGCTGAGTGACACGTGTCCAAAGACCAGCGCCCCAATCGACGCGCCCAGGGCGAGCGGCACCGACTGCGCGAGGTCGGTGCCGACCAGCCGGTCACTGGCCATCGAGGGATAGAGCAGCATCAGCGCCATCATCATGAGCGAGCCTGCACCGACCGAGGTGAGACCAACGAGGAAGCCACCGACGACGCCGGTGAGCACGGTCGCGGCGGTGGCGCCGCGAATAGGCCGCGCGGGGCCGGCCCGACCGGTGAGCAAGTGACGCGCCATCATCGCACCGCCCCCGATGACGAGCGCGGCGCCGAGCAGTCGCTGCGGGGCGACCTCGGCGGCGGCGGTACCGAAGCGGTGCAGGACGTAGGTGCCCGCGAAGGCCGCCGGCACCGACCCCGCACAGAGTAAGGCGACGACTCGTTGGTCGACTCGGTGGCGGCGCCAGTGCACGAGCGCACCGACCGGTCGCATCAGCACGCTCGCCACCAGATCCGACGCGATGGCGGTCGTCGGCGCCACGCCAAAGAGCAGTACCAACATCGGCGTCATGAGTGCGCCACCGCCGGTCCCGGTAAGACCGACGAGCAGTCCAACGAGGGCCCCCGCGGCGACCAACGCGATATCGAGATGCACGACTAGTCCTTTAATCGATAATTACTAGTGAAATACTAGTCAACTGTCGATCTCGGCTGATCAGCGTGGTCCTCGGCACGCAAGTCGCGCAAGAATGCGAGCACCGTGGCACGATCGCGCGTGCGTCGCATCGGGGGGAGCCGACGAAACAGCTGGCTTCGGTAGGGGGCCTCGGCGAGGCGGGTGTCGAGCACGGCCACGACGCCGCGGTCCTCGGCGGAGCGGATGAGCCGTCCCACGCCTTGGGCGAGCAGCATGGCCGCTCGCGGCAGGTCAACGTCGAAAAAGGGTCGATCAGATCGCTGACGTCGGGCCACGGCGAGTGGGTCGGTGGGTACCGCGAAGGGGAGCCGGTCGATCGTCACCAGGCTGAGCGAGTGGCCCGGCACGTCGATGCCTTGCCAGAAGCTCGTCACGGCGAAGAGGCTCGCTTCGGCGTGGTCGCGAAAGTTCTCAATGATGCGCTGGCGCGAGAGCGTGCCCTGGACGAGTACGGGCGTCGTCAGGCGTGGCGACACGGCCGCGGCGACGCGGTCCATGACCGAGCGATTGGTAAAGAGCGCGAGCGTGCGTCCACCGGCGGCTTGGACCAGCTCGACGAGTTCGTCGGTAATGCGCGCCTCGGCGTCGTCGTGGTTGCGGTGCGGGAACGCCGGTGGCACGTAGAGCAGCGCGTGGTTCGCGTAATCGAACGGGCTGGGTACTCGTTCAACGGGCACGTGGGGCAGGCCGAGGGACGAGGCGAGAGAGTCGGGAATAGTCGCGCTGGTGAGCACACCGGTTACCTCGTTCCACAGCAGGCTCTCGAGTCGTGCGCCGACCTCGATGAGGGCGAGTTCGAGGCGAACCTCTCGATCGCGCGACGTCAGGTAGAGCAGTTCGTCGGCACCGACCGTGCGGAGTCGTTGGATGTCGTTGGCGAGGTGCACCGCCGGTCCGAGCGCGCGCTTGCGACGAAACTCGAACGTCGCGTCCACGGCCGAAAGCGTGCGCACTGCGCCGACCACCATCGTCAGCACCTCACCGGTGCGCTCGAGGATGTTCTGGGTCGTTTCGTCGACGCCGGTGAGCTGCCCGACACTCACCTGTCGTTGCAGCGACGAGCTCAGCCGATCGGCGAGGCTGACCAGTTCGTTGGTCATGGCGCGATCGTTGGCGCCCAACAGCGGCCGAAGGGCCCCGGCGACGGTGCGCAACCGCGTCGGCGCCAGCGAGGTTCCGAGCAACTCGGCGAAGATGTCGAGCACCTCGTGGGCCTCGTCGAACACGACGATGTCGTGGTCGGGCAGCAGCATCGAGCCCGAGGCGAGGTGCGAGGCGTAGAAGTGACTGTTGGTGATCACGATCGAGCTCGCGGCCGCTCGATCGCGCGCCAGCTCGGCGAAGCAGGCGTTCCCCTGGGGACACTGAGCGCGTCCGAGGCACTCCTGCGGGGTGACGGTCACCGCACGGCGAGTGCGTGGATCGAGGTCGAACGACAGTTCGTCGAGGTCGCCGGTCGTCGTCTCATTGGACCAGCGCAGCACCCGGCGTATCTGGTTGACGACGCCGGCGGGTACCGCGGTGTCGTCGTCGAAGTGCAGTTGCGTCGCGCCCATGTCGTGGGCGCGATTTCGACAGAAGTAGTTTGACCGGCCCTTGAGCACGGCGACGCGCACACCCGCCAACGCCGCGGCCACGGTCGGTGCGTCCTTGGACGCGAGTTGGTCTTGGAGGTTCTTGGTGGCCGTCGCGACGACGACCCGGCGTCCCGACATCGCGGCCGGGATGAGATACGCGAGCGACTTACCCACGCCCGTGCCGGCCTCGACGATGAGGTGGCGGCGTCGGCTCACGGCTTCGGCGACCAGTCGCACCATCGTTCGTTGCCCGGGACGAACCTCGCCACCGCCGGGCAGTGACGCGGCGATCTGGTCGAGCAGGGACAGCGCCCGATCGGCGTCGACGGCGACCAGGTCGGCGTCGAGTTCAATGCCCGCCGCCTCGTCGGGTTCGACGTACGGGTGCTCGTCGTCGGGGTCGAAAGATCGCACCGTACGACCATAGGTGGCCCCGGTGATTCGCGGTGGACGAACTAGGTTTTGGGGGTGCCTGATCCCCGTCCCGCCGCCCTTCCCGAGGGGCTGGATCGTGGCCGGATGCCGCGCCACGTTGCCGTCGTGATGGACGGGAACGGTCGGTGGGCGGCGCGGCGCGGCTTGGCGCGCACGGCCGGTCACGCCGCGGGCGAAGAGGCCCTGCTCGACACCACGTACGGGGCACTCGCCGCCGGCGTGGGCACCCTGACGGTGTACGCCTTTTCGACCGAGAACTGGCGCCGACCCGTCGACGAGGTGCGCTACCTCATGAACTTCAACAAGGGCCTGCTCGAACGGCGACAGTACGAACTGCATGACGTGGGGGTTCGGATCACCTTCTCGGGCCGTCGCGACTGGCGGGTCCCCAAGCAGGTGTTGCGGCGAATGGACGACGCGAGCGCGCTCACCCGTCATAACACGGCGATGACGCTGAACATTGCGTTCAATTACGGCGGCCGGGCCGAGATCGTCGACGCCGTCGCACGGCTGGTAGCCGACGGCGTGTCGCCGCGCGCGGTGAGCGAGCGGACGATTCGGTCCCGGCTGTACCACCCCGAGATACCCGATCCCGACGTGGTCATACGCACGTCGGGCGAATTTCGAACCTCCAACTTCTTGCTGTGGGAGATGGCGTACGCCGAGCTCGTCTTTACCGATGTGCTGTGGCCCGACTTTCGTCGCGAGGACCTCTACGCCGCGATTGCGGAGTACCAGCGGCGCGA
>JAKBCT010000087.1 GCA_021807655.1 Actinomycetes bacterium
CCACGACCGCTCATCGGCGCTTAGTTCGACGCGCAAGGACTCGATCGCGTCGGTGACGTGGTCGGCCCGCGTCGCACCGATGATCGGGGCGGCGACGGCGGCGTGGTGCGCGAGCCACGCGAGGGCAATACGGGCCGAGGAGACGCCGCGGCGTGCCGCGACGTTAGCGAGACGATCGATCACCGCGCGGTCGCTCGGGTGCTCGTAACGTCCGTCGGGGAAGGTGTCGGTCTCGGCGCGCGTGGTGCGCACCGCGCCGTCGGTGCGGTTGCCCGCGAGCACACCGCGCGCGAGCGGGCTCCACGCCGTATACCCGACGTCACGACCGGCGCACAGCGGGATCATGCGGCGCTCCTCTTCGCGATAGATCAGGTTGTAGTGGCCCTGCATCGAGACGAATCGAGCGCCGACGAGTTCGGCGGCGTCCAGGAGCCGCTCGAACTGATCGGCGTGCATCGAGGACGCGCCGATCCAGCGCACCTTGCCGAGATTGACGAGCTCATTCAGCGCGCCGATGGTTTCGACGAGCGGCGTGTGGGGGTCGAAGCGGTGCAGCTGGTAGAGGTCCACGTAGTCCGTGCCCAAGCGGCGAAGCGAGCCGTCAATGGCGCGACCAATATGGGCAGCGCTCAAGTTGGCGTCGTTTGAGGCCGGCGAGTCGAGTCCAACCTTGGTGGCGATGACGACTTCGTCTCGTCGGGCGAAGCGTCGCAAGAGCCGACCAGTCAGCCGCTCGCTCTGACCGTGGTTGTAGGAGTCGGCGGTGTCAAAGAAGTTGATTCCGCCCTCGATGGCGGTGCGCACGAGTGGGGCCGACGACTCGTCATCGAGTGTCCAGGGGCGATCGGCGTTCACCCCCACGCTCAACATGCCCAGTCCGATCCGCGAGATCCGCAGGTTCGACGAGCCGAGTGTGACGTAGTCCACGGGGCCTCAACTTCGCGCGCGGTAGATTTCGGCGGCGACGACGAGATCCTCCCAGGGCATGCCGGAACTCTTGAAGACGCGAGGGCGGTGTCGGTCTACCGCGGCGGCTCCCGTCATGACGTCGCGCATCGAGATCAGGGTGTCGCCAGCGACGCGGCCCTCGCCAATGGGGATGAGTAGATCGCCGGCCTCGCGCAGCGCGACCATCGGGTCCTCGACCACCAGCTGCGAACGCGCTACCAGTTCGGTGTCCAGCTCGCGGGCGTCGGGTTCGTGCGATCCGACCGCCACGACGAGCGCGTCATCGGGTACGAGTACGCCGTCGAACAGGGGAGTGCGCGAGGTCGTGGCGCACACGATGAGCTGCGCGTCACGAACCGCGTCGGCGCCAACGACGTCGGCGCGCACGCCGCTGGCGACTAGTCGGTTGACGAGGGAACTCGCGCGCGAGGGGTCGCGAGCCACGACGCCGACGTGGCCGATCTGGCGGATCGCCCGCATCGCCTCGACGTGGCCCGCCGCTTGGGTACCCGAGCCAAAGACGACGAGGTTCTCGATGCGCTCGGGTGCGAGGTCGTCGGCGATCGCGGCCGACACCGCCGGGGTGCGAAGCGCGGTGAGGGCCCGGCCGTCGACGAGCAAGATCGGCCCGAGGGTCGCGGCGTCCATCAGCACGTAGATGCCCTGAATGCGTTCTCGCCCCATCGCGGGATTGCCCGGCGCCACCGTGGACAACTTGGCGCCGACGAAGTCGCCGAATCGAGACGGCATGTACAAGAGCTGGCCCGTATCGAGATCGATAATGCTTCGCGCGAGGTCGCGGGCCGGATCCAGACCGGCCAGCAGATCGCGTCGCACGGCGCGTATGGCCACCTCCATCGAGACCAGGGCGAACACCTCGTCGCTCGACACCCAGCGCGGGGCATTGTTCACGGCAGGATGAAACCTGCGCCCAGGGGATCGGCCGGATCCAGGCTAAAGGTGGCCCGGCCCGTCTGGTGGGCCATGCCCTCGACGATGGCGGTAACGGCGCCCTGGGGCTGGCCGTCGTCGACGGACTCGTACCATGCCCGGAACTGGGTCCCGATGATCGACTCGTGGATGAGCACGTCGCCGGGCGCGAGACGACCGTCTTGGGCGAGCAGGGCCAATCGCGCGGCCGTTCCCGAACCACACGGTGAACGATCGATTCGTCCGTCGGCGAAGACGGTGACGTTGCGCTGGTGCAGGCCGTCGGGTGTTGCACCCAGGTCGTCATAGATGATGGTTCCGTAGATGCCGCCGAGTCGTGGATCCAGTGCGTGGTGAGCCACCGCGGTGTCGTTGAGCGCCCACTTGATCTCGCGACCCAGCACTCGCAAGTCCCCAACGTTGTCGGGCGTGACGCGCAGTCCCAGGCTTGACGCCGCCACGCAGGCGTAGAGGGCGCCAGCGAAGGCGACGTCAACCGTGACCTGGCCCCGAGCGAGATGAACGTCGTGGGACCGCGCGACCGGGTACGAGGGGACGTTCGCAAAGGCGATCGCCGTCGTCGCGCCGCCGACCTGAGTCACGCGGGCCTCCACGCGGCCGGACGGAACGTCAATGATGACGCTACGCACCCCGTCGGGTTCGGCGAGGACCCGACGGGTCTGGATCGCCCACGCGCCCAGCGCGATGGTGCCGTGGCCGCAGGCCGTGGAGTAGCCGTCGTTGTGCCAGAAGAGCGCGCCGAAGTCGGCGCCCTCATCGTCGGGCTCCACGACGAAGCAGCCGTACATGTCCGCGTGCCCGCGTGGCTCTCGACAGAGCATCGTGCGGATTCGCTCCAACGACTCGGAACGTTGCGCGTACACGCGCTTGTCGGCGACGGTCGCACCGTCAAACGACAGAGCGGAGTCGGCGACGATGCGAAATGGTTCGCCGGCCGTGTGGTAGTCAGTCGTCTCGACCACGTCAATCATTGGTGTTGGATCCTCGCGTGGAGTGGTTGCGCACGTGGCACCGGTCGCTCTCAGCTCTTCGAGGTGTCGACGCTCACGACGGGCTCGCCGAGCGCAGCGACGTCAACCTCGACGCCGAGTCCGAAGGCGTTGGGCGCGCTGATCATGCCCCAGCCGTCGCGCGATCGGGGGTGGTAGCCCGCGATGTGCTCAAGAACCCAGTCGTTCATGTAGGAAGCCGCGAAGAGCAGATCAGGCGTCGTGCTCGCCGCGAGGTGGCTCACCGCGGCGGTCGTGAGGTCGCCACCCCAAGTGTCCTCGATCGTCATGCGAACTCCGAGGGCCTCGCACAGGTTTCGCATGAACATCGCCTTGGTCAAGCCGCCGACTCGACTGATCTTCAAGTTGATCGCCTCCATCGCTCGGGCGTGGTAGGCGCGAAGCAGGGCGTGCGGGTCGGTGATGACCTCGTCGAGGATCATCGGCAGGGTCGTACGCTCGCGCACGACGAGACACTCCTCGAGGGACGCGCACGGCTGCTCGAGGTACACCCGATCGTGGTCGTTCAACAACCGTGCCGCGATCACCGCGTCCTGGAGTCGCCAGCCGCAGTTGGCGTCCGCCACGATGACGTCGCCTTCGTCAGTCGCTGCGACGACGGCGTTCACGCGCGACACGTCGTCGTGGGGATCCGCGCCAACCTTGAGTTGAAACCGCCGCGTACCTTCGGCTTTTCGCGCCGCCACGTGACTGGCCATCGCCGAATCGGAGTCGAGCGGCACCGCGACGTACAGCGGTAGGCGATCGTGTCGCAGTCCGCCGAGCAGCGTGTAGGCGGGCTGACCAACGGTCTTACCAAAGGCGTCCCAGCAGGCGACGTCGACGGCCGACTTGGCGTAGCCGTGGCCCGTCAACGCAGTGTCCATCGCATGATTAACGAGCCCCAGGTTCTCCACGTCGAGTCCGATGAGCGCTGGCGCGAACTGTGCGATCACCGATGCGGGGCCCGCGCCGTAGCCGGGCAGATAGTTGGGTCCGAGTGGGCAGACTTCGCCGAAACCCTCGACACCCGAGGACGTCGTGACCCGTACGACCGAGCTGCGAAGCGCGCGAATCGTTCGCCCGCCCGACATGACGTAGTCACCGTGGGCGTAGTTCAACTCATACGAAAAGACATCGATACGTGAGATCCTCGACATCGATGCAATGTACCACATACTACAGGTGCCGAATCGGGCGCGACAGGTTGGGCGCGATCTTGTCGGATCACGCCACTGTCCACGCGGCACGCGAGTCATTGCGCGTGACGTATTCGCGTTTCGAGTCACGATCGGTGTCGCCTGTTGGTACGTGAGCATGTGGCGATTCGGCAAGTTCACGCCCGTCGAGTTCGATCTGGCCATTGGCGCCCTTCAGACGGCACGATGTTCAAAACCGATGGCAAGGGAAGTCGGGGCAGACCCGAAAGCCTGTACTGGTGGGCTGCTAGGATTGGATTCCCAACGCGGGGTGGA
>JAKBCT010000012.1 GCA_021807655.1 Actinomycetes bacterium
AGCAGCGCGGTCAGTGCCGCCGGTGAACCGCAGTAGACGCCGCTCGTCTGGGCGAGGTAGCCGTAGCCGCCCTGGCTGAGCAGCTGACAGTCCGCCCAGAGCTCGTCGGGCGCCGCGGCGATCCAGTGCTGCCACGCCTCGAGCAGCGCCGCCGCCGCGGGCCACGGGTACTGCAGTGTGAACAGGGTGACCTCGGGGATCGGGTGCAGCGTGAACGTGAAGGACGTCGCGATGGCGAAATTGCCGCCGCCGCCGCCGCGTGACGCCCACAGCAGGTCGGCGTGGTCGACGTCACTGGCCGTGACCACGCGCCCGTCGGCGGTGACGAGTTCCAGCTGGCGCAGGTTGTCCAACGTGAGGCCGTACTTGCGCGCGAAGACCCCGATGCCCCCGCCGAGGGTGATCCCGGCGATGCCGACCGTCGGGCACGAGCCGCTCGGAAGCAGCCGGTCGTAGCGCGCGAGGCCGTTGTAGACGTCGATGAGTTTCGCTCCGGCGCCCACGGTCGCGCTGCTCGCGCCCGCGTCGAGCGAGATCGACGACAGTCGGCTCACGTCCACGACCAGTCCCGCACAGCTCGAGTAGCCGCCGTAGCTGTGCCCACCCGAACGCGCGGCGAGCGCAACCTGGTGTTCGCCGGCGAAGTCGACGCATCGCGCGACGTCAGACGCGCTCGCGCAGTATGCGATCGCCCGGGGTCGCAGATCGACGAACTTCGCGTTATAGAGCAGGGCGTCACCGGCGTAGGTGGGGTCGCTCGGAAGCACCAGTGAGCCGGCGAGCGACGCCGCGAGGGCTGACCAGTTCGCGGTGGTCGGCGGCGCGGGCTCAGTCGTTGTCGTTGTGGTTGTGGTCGTGGTCGTGGTCACAGCGCGCCCGTGCTCGTCGATCGCCACCGCGACGAGTGCGGCGCCGGCGACCACGGTGCCCACCTGCAACCCGCGTTTCAGTAGCGCACGGCGATTGATCG
Organism: Actinomycetes bacterium; assembly: GCA_021807655.1. The sequence continues at coordinate 971 of JAKBCT010000012.1, forward strand.
GCGTCGACGGGTCCACGTCCTGACGTTATCGGCGGTCCGACTCCGCAGGGGGGTTGCCGTCTACCCGGGGCTATCGGTGACGGACCGGGTGGCCCTCAGCCTTCGAGGAGTCGGCGGGCCCCCTCGGCGGCCAGGTAGAAGAGCTGTTCGCGAACCTCGTCCGCGCGTAGCCAGGAACGGTGGTCCCACGCACCGACGAGCGAGTCGCCGGCGTAGAGCAGTTGGGCGAAGCGCACGTGGCGGTAGCGTGCGACGGCGATGAAGGCGGCTGACTCCATGTCGACCATCGAGCAGCCCTCGGCGACACGCCGCTCGACGCGGCTGCGCGCCTCGCGAAAGATCGCGTCGGTGGTCCAGGTGCGGCCGACGCGGAAAGGGACCTCACGGGCGACGAGAACCGCCTCCATGGCCGCGACCCCGGCCGGATCGGCGTCGATCGTGCGCGTGGGCGCGGCGTAGTGAAAGCTCGTCCCCTCGTCGCGCACCGCGGAGTCGACCACCATGATCTCGCCGACCTCGAGGTTTGCCACGAGGGCGCCGGCGCCGCCGCAGGCCACGACCGTGGTCATGCCGAGCGCCGCCAACTCCTCGACGATGGCCGCCGCGAGGGGTCCGCCCATGCCGGGGTGCACGACGGCGACGGGTCCGTCAGCGGTCACGAACTCGTAGACCGGGTTGGTGCCGAGCTCGCTGCGCAGTGCGTAGAGCGGGGTCAGCACGCCCTCGCTAGCGAGGCGAGTGAGGAGGTCGTTGAAGAAGCAGAGGACCACGGCCGGGTGTACCCGGGGTCGTCGGTGCAACATGGAAGCTTCGAGCACGCCCGGCTCGGCGAGGTCGTCCTCGCAGAGGGGCAGGTCGATCACGCGCCCGGCCCCCGGGCCTGCAGCAGCCAGTCGAGCAACGTGACCACGACGCCCACGTCGCCGTTCACCTTGATGCGTCCCTCGCGCAACGCGGTGGCGCTGTCGAGGTCACCGCGGTAGAGCCGAGCGGCGTCGGCGAAGTCGATCCGCACGACGGCGTCGGCGGCGAGGTGGTCACCCGGGGCGGCGCTGGCGCCCGCGGGCTGCAGTGTGATCGTGAACGCGTGCGGCGCGCGACCGGGCGCGTCGAGCAGGTGGAAGACGATCCGATGCAGCGCGTTCGCGGGGACCGGGAGCGGTCCGACGACGACGAGCGACGCGTTCAGGGTCGCGAACCACTCGTCGCCGGCGAACTCGTCCACGACTACGGAGTGGGCTGGACGCCCGCCTCGGCCGACGTGCGCTTCGTGCGCCGACGGATCTTGCGGCCGAGCCACGCGACGGGGTCGTAGTGCGCGTCCACGACGCGCTCCTTCAACGGGATAATCGCGTTGTCGGTGATCTTGATGTGCTCGGGGCACACCTCGGTGCAGCACTTGGTGATGTTGCAGTAGCCGAGCCCCATGTCCTCGCGAACGTACTCGCGTCGGTCGTTCTGATCGAGCGGGTGCATCTCGAGCTCGGCGTAGCGGATGAAGAACCGCGGGCCGGCGTAGTACTGCTTGTTCTCCTCGTGGTCGCGGATCACGTGGCAAACGTCTTGGCACATGAAGCACTCGATGCACTTACGGAACTCCTGGCCCCGCTCGACGTCCTCTTGGAACATCCGGTAGCCGTCCTCGGGCATGGGCGGCGGCAACAGTGCGGGCACCCGTTCGGCCATCGCGAAGTTGAACGAGACGTCGGTCACCAGGTCGCGGATGATCGGGAACGTCTTCATCGGGGTGACCGTCACCGGTCCTTCGGGCAGCTCGTCCATACGCGTCATGCACATCAGCCGAGGCTTGCCGTTGATCTCCGCGGCGCAACTACCGCACTTGCCGGCCTTGCAGTTCCACCGGCACGCGAGGTCGGGGGCCTCGGTCGCCTGGATGCGGTGGATTACGTCGAGCACCACTTCACCTTCGTTCTGGGCGATGGTGTAGTCCTCGAAGTTCCCGCCGCTGGCGTCACCGCGCCAAACCCGCATCGTTACCTCAGCCATTACTTCCCCTCCTCGAGCAGTGCTTTCAATTCATCGGGCATGGTCAAGAGCGCGGACCGCTCGGTGGTGATCTCGCCATCCCAGGCGCCGCCCGCGATGGTGTGGGCCAGGTTGAACGTGCCGAACTCGGCGCTGGCCTTGGGGAAGTCCTCGCGAGTGTGCCCGCCGCGTGACTCCTTGCGGTCGCGCGCCCCGCGCGACGTGCACTTGGAGACGGTGAGCATGCTCGGCAGGTCGGTGGCGAGGTTCCAGCCGGGGTTATAGGCCCGTCCGCCCTTGACCGAGATGTTCTTCACGCGCTCGGTGAAGGTCTCGAGCTCGCTGATCGCGAGGTCGATTTCGCTACCGGTGCGGATGATGCCGACGTTGGCCTGCATCATCTCCTGGAGGTCGCGCTGGATGTCGTAGGGGTTCTCGCCGCCCTCGTTCTCGAAGGGCGCGAGCGCGCGCGCAACGGCCGACTCCACCTCACCCCAGTTGAAGCCGCTCGGGCCGGCGCCGCCCTCGACGTAGTCCGAGGCGGCAAGCCCGGCGCGCCGTCCGAAGACCACGAGGTCCGAAAGCGAGTTGCCACCGAGCCGGTTCGCGCCGTGCATCCCGCCCGCGACCTCGCCGGCGGCGTAAAGTCCGGCGACCTTGGTCGCCGCGGTGTCGGCGTCGACCTTGACCCCACCCATGATGTAGTGGCAGGTCGGCCCGATCTCCATCGCCTCGCGGGTGATGTCGACCCCGGCGAGCTCCATGAACTGGTGGTACATCGAGGGCAGGCGCCGACGGATGTACTCAGCGCTACGGCGCGTGCCGATATCGAGGTAGACGCCGCCGTGGGGGGTCCCTCGGCCGGCCTTGACCTCGGCGTTGATGGCCCGTGCGACCTCGTCGCGCGGCAGGAGTTCGGGGGGACGACGACCGGCCGAGTGGTCCTCGTACCAGCGGTCGCCCTCCTCTTCGGACTCGGCGGTCTCGGCGCGGAACATGTCGGCGACGTAGTTGAACATGAAGCGCTCACCATCGGAGTTGCGCAACACCCCGCCGTCACCGCGCACGCCCTCGGTCACGAGCAGGCCGCGCACACTGAGCGGCCAGACCATGCCGGTCGGGTGGAACTGGATGCACTCCATGTCGATGAGTTCGGCCCCGGCCCACAGGGCCATCGCGTGACCGTCACCGGTGCTCTCCCAGGAGTTCGACGTGAACTTCCAGGACTTGCCGACGCCGCCGCTGGCGAGGATGACAGACTTCGCGGCGAACGTGACGAACTCACCGGTCGGGCGCCAGTAGGCGACCGCGCCGGCGATCCGTCCCGACTCGTCGTGGACGAGTTGGAGGACCTTGCACTCCATGAACACGTCGGTGCCCATCGAGACGACCTTCTGCTGGAGCGTGCGGATCAACTCGAGGCCGGTGCGGTCGCCCACGTGCGCGAGGCGCGCGTAGCGGTGGCCACCGAAGTCGCGCTGGAGGATCTTGCCGTCCTTGGTCCGGTCAAAGAGCGCCCCCCACTGCTCGAGCTCGCGGACCCGGTCCGGGGACTCCTTCGCGTGCAACTCGGCCATGCGGTAGTTGTTGAGCATCTTGCCGCCGCGCATGGTGTCGCGGAAGTGGACCTGCCAGTTGTCCTCGGAAGAGACGTTGCCCATCGCCGCGGCCATGCCGCCCTCGGCCATGACCGTGTGGGCCTTGCCGAGAAGGGACTTGGTGACGATGCCGACCGAGAGCCCGCGCTGCTTGGCTTCGATCGCGGCGCGAAGGCCGGCGCCACCGGCGCCGATGATCAGTACGTCGTATTCGTGGTGTTCGTAGGGAGACGTGGTCACGGTCGGTCCTTTAGAAGAGTTTGTAGTCGGTGAGTGCGCCTGATGCGACGAGGCGCACGTAGACGTCGGTGAGTGCGACGAAGATGAGCGACGCCCAGGCGAAGTTCATGTGCTTGGAGTTGTAGCGCGACAGGAACTTCCAGGTCCGGTAGCGAGCCTTGTGCTGGGAGAACGACTTGAGCCCGCCGCCGCAGAGGTGTCGACAGGCGTGGCAGGTGAGCGAGTAGGACCACAGCAGTACCGCGTTGATGACGAGCACGACGGTGCCTACCGTGACGCCCCAGCCCAGTCCCGGCTGGTGGAAGGCGCGGATCGCGTCGTAGGTGAGCAGCGTGTTAAAGACGAGCCCGGCGAAGAAGAAGTACCGGTGCGCGTTGTGCATGATCAGGGGGAACTTCGTCTCACCGGAGTACGAACCGTGTCCGTCGGCCACGGCGCAGGCCGGTGGCGACCACCAGAAGGCACGGTAGTAACTGCGACGGTAGTAGTAGCAGGTCAGTCGGAAGCCGAGGGGAAAGATCAAGATGATCAGGGCCGGTGACAGGCCCCAGCCGTGAATGGCGAATCCGGAACCCGACCCGGGCACGCACGTCGTGGTGAGACACGGCGAATAGAAGGGGCTGATCAAGTCGCGGTGCGCGGCGGCACCGACGTAGTAGTTCTGGTTCTGGAACGCCGCCCACGTCGAGTACACGACGAAGGCAGTGAGAATCGAAACGGTGACTACCGGCTGGAGCCACCAGCGGTCATTTCGAAGAGTCGAGACGTCAGGTCCGCCGCGGACCCCTCCCAACTCAACCTTTGTCGCACTTTCAATGGCTGCCACCGGTTCTCCTCGATCTCATCGTCGCGAGCATCGGCTCGCCTGCCACAACGATTTCTATTGTAGGCACGACGTCCACGGGGGTTTGAAGTGTGCGACGAGGCGGCCCCGCGGTCACCGGGGTGACGACGGAGCCGCCTCACGGGGAATTAGTTGCTCGTGGTCCCAGCGGCGTCGGTCGTCTGACCCCCGACCTGGAGGTCGAGATTCGCACCACCCGCCGGGTCGGCGCTCGATGAAGTTAGTTCAGTCGCCGTCTCGGTTCGCGCAACGTCGCTGGACATGGTTTCGACACTGTCGAGCCCGACCTGGTCGTTGGGTCCCGACTCAACCTGAAGACTCGCCTGGCTCGTGGTGGAGGACGCGCTCGCTGTTACGACGCTCGGCGCTAGCGCGACGTTGCCCGCTGCACCCGCCCCGGAGGAGGCAACGAGTCCGAAGATGGACGCGCCCAGTGCAACAAGGCTGACCGTGCCGACGGTGACCGATCGTGGAATTTTCATGGTGGTTCCTATCTCTCGTGACCGATCACGGTGATCGGTGACGTTTCGACTCTGCCGGTGACGGCCTGAGAGATCCATGAGAGGCCCTGACTGAAGGTTCAGGTGGTCGCTAACGTGGCGACCAAAGGGGCTCGAGTGCGCGTATTGCTCATCGAAGACGATCCCCGTCAGGCGTCAAGTCTGCTCCGGGGACTTACGGGCGATGGCTTCGTCGTCGACGTCGCGGGCGATGGGTCTACCGGACTAGCAATCGCACTCGCGAGCGAAGTGGACGTCGTTGTGCTCGACCTCATGCTGCCCGGCATGAACGGCTTTGAAGTCTGTCGACGCCTACGCGACGCGGCCGTGTGGGCGCCGATTCTCGTCCTGACCGCCAAGACTGGCGAGTACGACGAGATCGAGGCGCTCGACACCGGCGCCGACGACTTTCTCATGAAACCGTTCTCCTATGAGGTTCTCCTCGCTCGATTGCGCGCGCTACTGCGTCGAGGTGTTCGTGAGCGTCCCGCCATTCTCACGGTCGGATCGCTGCAACTCGATCCTGCAACGCGGGTCTGTCGACGGGGCGACGCAGCCGTAAGTCTCACGCCACGTGAGTTCTCGGTGTTGGAGTATCTCATGCACCACGCCGGGCGGGTCGTCACTAAGGATGAGCTGCTCGATCACGTCTGGGGGGTCGACTTCGTCGGCAGTGCCAATATCGCTGAGGTATACGTCAGTTATCTGCGTAAGAAGATCGATCGCCCCTTTGAGGTGGTCACAATTGAGACCGTGGCGGGAGTGGGCTACCGGTTGGTTCGCGATGGGTAAGGTCCGCCGGCGACGACGTTGGTCGATTCGGTCCCGGACCGTGGCGACGGCGGCCGGAACTTTGGCCATAGCACTGGTCGTGGTGGGCGTCGTGCTGGTGTTCGCCGTGCGCGCCGCCCAGGTCGGCGCGATCGATCAGTCACTTCGTAGTGCGTCTAACGCCGTGACGAACCAACTTCGTTCGACGGGACGGGTGAGCGGCGTCCTGGTCAATCCGCCGGGCATCGCTCTCGTCCAGATCACTGACGCACGGGGGCGAATCGTGGCCCAGAGTGCGAGTATCGCGGGCGAACCCGCCATCGGTGTCGCAATTCGATCCGGTCGCATTCAGTCGTTCGCGCACCTCCCCGTGGGCGGCGACGAACCCTTTCGGGTGTCCTCCCAACTAGTCGTAACGTCACGGGGCATCGACCGAGTCGTGGTGGCTGTTTCGCTCGGCTCGGTTGTACAGACCACTAATGACCTCCTTGTGGCTCTCGGTATCGGGCTCCCCGTTCTTCTCACGCTCGTCGCGCTCGTCGTTTGGTGGCTGGTCGGTTCGGCACTTGGAGCCGTCGAACGACTACGCACGGACGTCGCTGCACTCGCCACGAGGGAGAAACGCGCGCGAGTCGGCACTGACGCGATGCCCGCTGAGATCAATCGATTGGCCACGACGATGAACGACATGCTCGAGCGTCTTGACGCCGCCGACCTGCGACAGCGCACCTTTGTCGCCGACGCCTCACACGAACTCAAGAGTCCTATCGCCGCGGCGCGCACGGAACTGGAGGTGGCACTGCGCGACCGGGCGGTCGCGTGGCCGGGCGTGGCCCACCTGGTGCTCGATGATCTCGAGCGCGTACGTCGAATCCTTGACGACCTGTTGACGCTCGCTCGCTTTGACGAAGGAGTCGATCTACGGCGACTGCCGATGGATCTCGACGACGTTGTTTTCGCCGAGTGTGCATCGTTGCAACGCCGCGCTCGGGTATCCCTTGACGTCTCGCGAGTGTCGGGAGCTCGCGTGCTCGGCGACCGTGACGCCCTCGCCCGGGTGGTGCGCAACCTGTTGGAGAACGCCAATGCACATGCGACGTCGCGAATCACGGTCTCCCTTGACGCGAGAGAGTCGGTGGTAACGCTTCTGATCTGTAACGACGGACCAAGAATCGCGCCGAGTGATCGATCACGCATCTTCGAGCGTTTTACGCGCCTTGACGCCGCGCGCAGTCCCCGTGACGGCGCGAGTGGACTCGGTCTCGCAATCGTGGCCGAAACGATTCGCGAACATGGTGGGACCGTGCGACTCGACGTCGAGACGGCGGAAACGACATTCCGCGTGGAACTCGCTGCGGTCACCTAAATTTGCGTTCGTTCGAGCGGTAGACCCAACGCAGCGTGCGAGGTTGCGCGACGAATTCAACTCGGGTGAGAGTTGGCGGTGACCAGTCGCCTACACCGTGAAACGTCTCGACGAGACACTCAGGAAGCGTACGACTTTGATTGATGACTCCAGTAGTCCTGGAACGATCTTGTTAATGGAGTCGATCAATCGTTTCCGGGATGAGATGGCCCCCACCTGAACGTCACTTCGTCCTCGTCAGGAAGTTCACGAAACAGGGCGATGAACTTCGAGGGATCCATCGCGAACCGTGTCCACCATGGAGGGCATCAACATCGGGCCCGTGAATCGCAGGCGAGAGAGATTGCCACTGAGCGCCACGTCGAGCGAGTGGAGCGGATGAGGTGACGGTCCGCAATGTTTCACAGCGCCTCTCATGTGATTCTCAGGCGTTAGGCGTCAAGGTTGAGTGATTGGTCACCGCCGTGAATCACGAGGCATCCCCCGGAGTTAGGGCAACATGACGAACGAACCCATTCATCGCTTGGGCCACCACCGCCGATTCGCGGCGCCTGCCGCGGCGCCCTTGATTGGAATTGGTGCCGAAGTTGACATTGGTATTCGTAACTCGTCTTCTCGTTACCTCGGGGCGACGACGAGTCGCATACGTCGCACGCCCACTCTCCTCATTACGGAAAGACCCGGTATTGTCCAAGTCGTCAGGACGGCCGTCACGCTCGATGTGTCGGCGTGGCGAGATTTTTTCGATTTTCGAACGACGGTGGATGCGAGTTCGGCGAGGAGTCCGCACCCGTATAGTTCGGTCGCGAGAGTGGCCAACGCGGTTGGAGGCGATCGGGCTGATTCTCGTCGTCGACATCGATCCCATCGACACGCGTCTGGCGTCGCAGACGTAGCGGTGTCTGTTGTTTCAGCAGCCCCTTTAGTCCTGCTCTCCATCCCTACGGGTTTCTCATGGGTATCACTCCGCGAGCCGGGATTCTCCATAGCCAGGGAACTTAGTAATGACTCCATCAGCTTTGAGGTCGTTCCACTGGCCCGCTGGACTGTACGACGCCTGTCCAGACAACACACGACAACATCGAAACGCGGCCGATGATGTCGCGCGCAAACTGGTGGGTGACGTCGGCGGCGGCGATGAGCACGCTCGTCGCCATCACGGGTCTGATGGCAATTGCATCACCATCGTCCGCGACCGAAACCCCGGCAGCTGACTCGACATTCTTGCTCGCCATTGGCGCTTCGGTCTCGGTGGGCGTGCAGCCGACGCCGCGCTCCACGTACGGTCAACCTACGAACCAGGGGTACGCGAACGATCTCGTCGCGATGTGGGCCAACGAGGGAACCGCGGTGCACCTAATCCAAACGGGCTGTCCTGGTGAGACCACTCAGCAGGTGCTCCTCGGCGGCGACCACTGCTACGCACCCGGCGAATCCCAGTTACGGCGCGCCGTAGCGTTCTTGCGGACCCACGCGAACCAGAGCGGCGTCGTTACCCTGGATCTCGGATTCAATAACTTGCACGGTTGTGTTCACTATCGGAACTTCGACACAACCTGTGTCAACGCTCGGATGAATCTGCTGAGATTCGAGCTGAATCAGATCATCGCGGTGCTCAAGTCGGTCGCTGGGCCTCACGTGACATTTGTCGGTATCAATCACTACAATCCCTATCTCGCGGCCGCGCTCACCAGCTCGACAGGGAGCGCATTCGCCGACGCGAGCGTCCCGGTGATTGACTTGTTGAATTCGACTCTGGCAACGATCTACTCCCAGAATTCGATCCCGGTTGCGGACGTGGCGGCCAGTTTTCGCACGTCCGATGAGACTCGGGTGCGTGTTGGCGGTATCGGTGTGGTCGGCGAGAATCTGGCGCAAATCTGCGCACTGACGTGGATGTGTCACGGTGCACCGACCGGGCCGAATCTGCACCCTAACGACAAGGGATATCAGGTGATCGCTGACGCGATCGCCGCGTTACTTCCCCGGTGAAACGTCGTGTGACGTGACAGTGGTGACTCTCATGATCTCGAACTCTTACGAAGGAGTCGGCTCCGCCGGTGGTGTCTCAGGCTCTGAGTTATCGCTGCGTGCAACCATTGTCAACCGGTATCGTGACCCAATCGGGTGTCAATTTCGGAGGAACGATGGGTGGTAGGGGATGGTCGACGAGGACTTCGCCGTGGCTTGTCTAACCCGAGAACGACGTGGAATGTGGCGTCGAGCGATTCTCGCGATGGCCGTTGCGTTCGGGGCCGTGATGGTGTGGCCCGGTCCGTCATCGTCGTCGACCCTGACGTCTAGGCCGGTTCGAATTGTTCCGTTCTGGCCCGGTCGACCGGGTGAGGGCATGTGGCACCCGGCCGGCCGTCTCGTACAGGGTCGTGCGGCCGTGTACGAGACGACTGTGCGGCTACCGGCCGACCCGGCGGCAATGGCGGGCGTCGCGTGGATGAATCCTCGGCTGCTGCGCGCCCGGCTCTACTCGGGCAGTCTCAGCCCCGGTGGCTTCGGTTGGCGCTACAGCGCACCGATCCAACTAGCCACCGCTCGCACGCTCGTTGCCGCCTTCGCGGGTGGATTTCTGCTCTCGGCATCCCACGGTGGCTACCTGAGCGAGGGGCGTCTCGTAGCGCCGTTGCGCGCCGGGGCGGCTTCGCTCGTGATCTACGCGAACGGGTCTTGGTCGATTGGTGCGTGGGGTCGTGAGGTCGTAATCACCCCACGCGTCGTCGCGGTACGTCAGAACCTGAGTCTGCTCATTGACAACGGGCGAGTGGTCGCTGGACTCTCATCTGCGGACACTTCAGTCTGGGGCGCCGCGCTCAACAATGTCGCGAACACCTGGCGGTCCGGTTTGGGGATGAACGCTGCGGGAGAATCGATCTACGTCGCCGGGCCGATGACGATCGTAGAACTGGCTCAAGTGCTGATGCGCGCTGGTGCGGTGCGAGCCATGGTGCTCGATATGAACCCGCTGTGGCCGGTGTTCGCGACCTACGACCCGCCGACACCGTTGGGGTTTGCGAGTCCCGCGAACGGTACCGATCTGCTGGCGACCATGATCCAGACGCCCGCGCGATTCTTCGAACCCACCTACAGTCGCGATTTCATCACGATGTCGGCTCGCTAGACGCGTCGTGCATCGTGAGGTGCAGATCGCCGTGGGCGGTGGCCGGCCACGCGCCAGTGCCGAGATAGTCGAGGATCTCGTCGCGCAGGGCGAGTGCGGCGCGCGAGAGAGTGTGGCGCTCGTCGTGCACGAGGCAGATGCTCCGTTCCATTATCTGGTCGTCGATGTGCACAACGTGCAGGTCGTCGTTCATCGTCGCGACAATGCTGGGCACGATTGCCGCCCCGATACCTGCCGCCACGAAAGAGTGGGCGGTTGCGATTTCGGCGCCGTCGATGGCGATAGTCGGCGTGAATCCCGCCTTCTCGAAGGCGGCGAAGGTGGCAGCGCGCACGTCATAGCCTTCATGGAACATGATTAGCGGCACCTCGCGTAGCTCCGACATTGAGATCGTGGTGCGCGTGGCGAGCTCGTGATCAGTGCCAACCACGACCACCATGCGTTCAACCGCGAGCGTCGTCTGTTTCAGGTTGTCGTGGGCGAGTGGGCCGACCACGATTGCGAGGTCGAGAGTTCCCGCCTCGATTAATTGGGCAATCTCCTCGGAGTGTCGCTCGACGAAGGAGATCGAGACGTGGGGGTAACGCGCGCGAAAGCGGGCCAAGACCAGGGGCAGCAGGGTCGCACCAATGCTCGGCGTCGTGCCGATTGTCACGTGGCCCCGACGCAGTCCCTCGAGTTCGTCGGCGCCTTGGAAGAACTCATCGACGCCACGCAGAACCCGTCGGGCCAGCGGCAGCAGTGTCGCACCCGCATCGGTCAACGAGATCGGGCGACGCCCACGGTGAAAGAGCGAAACTCCCAGGACCTGCTCCAGCCGGTGGATCTGGGCGCTGATGGAGGGCTGGGCGAGTCGTAACTCGTCGGCCGCGGCCGTGAACTGGCCCTCGTCGGCGACGGCGACGAAGCAGCGCAACTGCTGAATGGTGAGATCACGTGCGGAAAACATAGAACAAACCTATCAAAGTAACCGAAACAATCAATTGGAAATCTATAGTTGTGAACTTTATATTGATTTTATGCGCACATTCAAGTTGATTTCAGCCCCCGTGCTAGTTGGCGCGCTCACCGTTTCGGCGATGGGTTACGCCCCGAGCGTGGGAGCCACCACTATCAATCAGTCCACTACGAGCGTCGCCGCCCACGCGGTAAAGCCCAAGATCGTGAAGATCGCCTTCAAAGGCACCTACAGAGGGACGATCGCCATGCTCTGGTCCTCGACCGGCGTGAAGGCGACGGCCGTGACGGGAACGGGAACGGGAACGTATCTCGGGTCGAGCAAGCTCTCGGGAGCCGGTTCGGCGCCTGCGTCCAATACCTGCGACCCGCTCACCGGCACCGGCACGCTCGTCGGTGCGGGGAGCAAGCTCATCCTCAAGATCATCGCCCCGACGACGTCCCAGGCCTGTGCCGCGGGTCAGTCGGCACCGACCTCGGTGAGCGTCAAGGGCATCGCCAAGGTCATCAACGGGTTCGGCAAGTACAAGGGCGTCTCGGGGGTCTTGAAGTTCACCGGGTCGTTCTCCATCAAGTCAACCACCGCTGGATCCAGCGAGAGCGACGCGTTCACCGCCGCGCTGAATGGCGTGTTGAGCATCAAGAAGTAGTGATCCGACCAATCGATAGAGGAGGAAGAGGTATGAAGCGAGTAGTAGCAGTTGTAACCGCAGGGATGTTGTCCCTGAGCGGGGTGGCACTGGTAGGAGTCGGGGCGGCGTCGGCAGATACCACCACGACCACCACGGCGCCGCCGACGACGACCACAGTGGCGCCGACGACGACGACGACACTCGGTCCGCCGATCCAAGGCACCAATCCTGTGCCGGTCTACATGCAGGTAGACACCGTGACCGCCGGCGGCGGTTCGGGCCCGCTCAAGCCGGCGTACGGCTGCGCTCAGAGTAATGAGTTCCTGGTGGGTCAGGCGGTTGTCTTCCGGATGTCCGCGGTCAACGTCGCGGCGGGTGGTACACCACTCACGGCGACCAACACCAAGAGCGTGGTCATCACGATCCCTGGTGAGGCTCCACTGACAATGGACTACGGCAACCACGGGACGACTGCCTTCTGGAGCGCCGGCTGGCACACCACCGCTGCGACACCGCTTGGTGTCGTTCACTTCACCATCACGCTGACGACCAAGGCGATTCCCGCGGTCACGAAGATCGTGCGCGTCAAGCAGGGATCCAAGATCGTACGCAAGCGCGTCATCGTGAAGCCCGGCGTTCCGTCGAAGGTGTGGACGTACTCCCAGGCCGGAACACCCGCGTCATCGCAGCTCACTATGAATGCGGTGCCGGTCGCTTAAGTAAGCGAGTGGACACGGCGCCCTCGGACAAGTCCGAGGGCGCCGTGCGGCACCAACGACATTCACTTCGCTGGCCACGAAAGGCTACCCCCCCCCGAAAGGAATCTCCATGAACCTGTCATCTCGCGCCGTGAGACGAGCCATTGTGCTCGCGGCCGTTGGTGCCCTCTTGCCGTTAGCTGTCGTTGCCACGAGTAGCGGTGCGGCTAGCACGACGACACCCACTGGCATGACGCTCCCCACCCCGGTCATCCCGGGCGCCCCCTCATTGCCCTTCACGGGTGTCACGGCGGCGCCCGCCACCCTCTCACCAACAATCGGTAATCTCACGGTCAGTCCAAACGTGGGGACCGAGGGACAACCCTTCACGATTTCGGGTAGTGGACTGCCCGCGAACACCAGCGTTGAGCTCACGTGGAGCACGGCGACCGCATCGTGGATCGCCGACGTCGAGCCCAACACGGTCAACTGGCTTGGTCGCACTTCGACCAACTTCAACGTGGTGTTGGCTAACGTCACCACGGACTCAAGTGGCAACTTCACCTTCGCCACGACGGTACCCGTCGATTTCGGTGGCATTCACGACATCTACGCAGTGGTCAACGGAGTCGAAGTCGACCACGGCGGCTATGAGATGTTCCGCACCGTAACGGTGTCGCCCAAGAGTGGCCCGATCGGCACGCCGATCCACATCACCTACACCGCACTCGGCTCGTCGCTCTACGGCAGCGGTGGCGTCGTGCTCTGGGACAACCGGTTTGTCGGCAACATGTCAGGAAACTGGACTCGCGGTACCGCGACGGTGACCATTCGCGCCACGGGTCCGATCGGTCAACACGTCGTGACGATCGAGGACGGCATGGGTGTGTCGTACCTCAACGTGGTCCAGTCACCGGTTCCCTACCTCAACGGTGGGTCAGCGATTTTCACGGTAACCCGTGGCAAGGTCGACCTCACGCCATCCATAACGTGGCCCGACAACATCACGCCGACGGTGAGTGAGCGCACGACCCTGCAGACCGCGGGCCTAGACCCGTCGAGCACCGCTGTCGCCACGCTCTCCCAGACCAGTGGACCAATCCTCACCAAGGTGACCGTCAAGGCGACGGGACTTTCGGGGTCTGGGACCGACCAGCTGGTGTGGTCGACGGTGATCGGGAGTCGCGTCAACTGTCCGACCAGTTCGTGCTGGAACTTCGAATCGGTACCTCTCGGGTCCGCGGCGATCACCAACGGCGCGCTGTCCGCGTCGGTGACGATTCCCGACGGTCTCGGCGGATGGCACGTGATTCAAGTGATGAATGGCTCCAAGGTCGAAGCGCAGGTCCCCTTCTACGTGAAGGAGAGCATCGTTCCGTTCTACAATTCGGCTGGCAAGTTGCTGAGCATGGGTGTGGCCACGGCGAATGACGCTGCGACGCCAGCGGCGATCGCTGCGGGGCAATCCGGCACCGGCACCTACACCTTCAAAGAAGGTCAGGAGTTCACCATCAGCCTGAAGGGCGTCGGCTGGACTCAGCTCGACAACACGTTGGCGGTCGACTACGACAACAGCTTCATTGGTTACGGTTGCGGCTTCAACTCCAACGGGTACATGGTCGTGCACCTTCGCGCGACCGGCGGTCCGGGTGTGCACCTGATCGACTTCTACCCGCTGCTGTACACCCAGCAGCCCTCGTTCGCGAACACCCAGGGTGGCATGTTGCCGATCCTGAGCTACCAGAACAACATTCCTGGTCTCGCCCTTGGCTACCAGGTGCCGTCCATGCACTTCGCGATAACCATCGTTAAATAAGTCGCAAGTTCCCAACTGCGAGTGCCAGTGCCTCGCCCCCCGTGCGCAGGGGGCGAGGCACTGACATGTCCGGGCGCGAGGCCCACCCGAACGCTAGACGAGGCAATGAGGTACATTCACGTCGTCTCGTTCGAGGGAGGGCGGGTGAATGCAACCGCCGTATTCGCAACCGCCGCTGTCGTCGTGGCCGTGGTGGCCCTTGACCTTCTCGCCGCGGTGCGCCGCCGGCGAGGACGGTCGATCGGCTGGCTCAACCGGTTCGTCGTTGTCGGTCACGTCGCGATAGGCGCCGTGATGGCGGTCAGCGTGGTGGGGCTCCTCGTCCTCGTGGTGCGCGCCATGGTCCACTCGCGCTAGTCACGACGCCACAGCCGATCCCCGGCGAGTGCGAGCAGACCCGGTAACAAGAGTCCGCGAACGATCGTCGCGTCCACGAGTACCCCGAGCGCGAGTCCCGCGCCGAGTTCTTGGAGTCCCGCGACGTGCCCGACCACGAAGCCGGCGAGGGCGCCGACCATGATCACGGCCGCGCTAGTCACGACGCCGCCGGTGCTCGCGAGGCCCTCGACGATCGCCTCGGGGGTGGAACGGCCGAGGTCGTGGGCTTCGCGGATGCGCGCGAGGATGAAGACCTCGTAGTCCATGGACAGCCCGAAGAGCACGGCGAAGATGAAGACGGGCACCCAGCCCTCGATCTGGCCGACCCGGTAGGTGCCCACGAGGTCGGCCCCGAGCCCGAGGCGAAAGAGCCACACCAGCACGCCGTAGGCGACGGCCACCGAGACGAGGTCAAGGCCGATCGCGATCAGGGCGGCGAGCGTCGAGCCAAAGGCCCACGCGAGCGCGACGAGGACGAGCAGCAACGCTGCGAGCACCAGCCAGGGAAAGATCCCATAGATGGCGTGCAGGAAGTCGACACCCTGGGCGGGGGCGCCGCCGACCACGAGCGTGGTGCCCGGCGGGACGCGCGCGCTCGCGGCCCCGGCGCGCACCGCGGCGACCAGTCCTTGGGAGACGGGGCTGCCGAGCTCGCCCTGGCTCACGACGAGGATGCGCGCGTAGCGCCCGCTGTGATCGACGAAGGGCCACACCGAGTCCGCGGCGACGATCTCGACCCCGGGGGTCGCGAGCAGCCGGTGTTCGAGGGCGAGCCGGGCCGCGACTTCGCCGCGGGCGTAGACGCCACCGCGGTGACCCGTGTCGATCAAGACCTCGATCGGGGTGAGGATGCCCGGTCCGACGCTCGCGCGCACCAGCGCGATCGCCCGGGCCGAAGGCATCGAACCGGGGATCGCGCTGAGCGACCCCGGGGTGAGCGTGAGGCCCGCGCTCGCCCCGGCGAGCAGGCCGAGCGCGACGAGGGACGCCGCGACAACGGCGCGCGGCCGGGTCACCACGAAACGGGTCACTCGGGCGAAGAGGCCCGTCGCGGGGTCGGCGGGCTCGAGCAGACCGGCCCGCCCACGGCTCGCGACGCCGCGCCGACCGACGACCGACAAGAGGGCCGGCTGGAGCGTGAGGGCCGACGCGAGCGCGACGAGGGGGACCACGAGTCCGGCCGCGCCGAGTGAGCGCACGAGCGGTACGGGCACGACCAGCATCGTGGCGAGTCCGACCGCGACCACGAGTCCCGAGATGACGACGGTGCGTCCCGCGCGCGACATGGTGCTCGCGAGCGCCTCGGTCTCGGTTCCGTTCGCCAGCTCGCCGCGGAACCGATGGACGATCAAGAGCGAGTAGTCGATCGCGAGTCCGAGACCGATCAGCGCGACCACGTTGGGCACGTAGAGCACCATCAACAGGTGACCCGCGAGCAGGTCGACCACCCCGAGCGCCACCGCCGTCGTCGCGCCGGCGACGACGAAGGGGATCAACACCGCGAGACTGAACCCGAGGACCCCGATGAGCAGCGCGAGCGCGAGCGCGAGCGCGAGCAGCTCGCCGCGCGCGAGGTCGCCGCGAAGGATCGGGGTGACGTCGGCCTGGAGGGCCGCCGGTCCGGTCACCAGCGCGCTGGCGAGTCCCGCGCGCGCCAGTGACGCCCGCAGGGCGGTGACGGTTCCGGTCGCCTGGGCGAGGCTGTCGCGCGAGTCGAGGTCGCTGAGCAGCAGTCCGCCGACCACTTGTTGCTCGACGACGTGCACCGACGGCACGCGCGCGAGCGCGCGCGAAAGGCGTCTCTCTGCGCGGTGGTCGACGTTGACCGAGTGCAGGTCGGGCACGACGACGGTGAGCGCCCCCTCGATGTTCTCGCCGAAGTGGTCGATCAGGATCGCGTCGGCGCGCGCCGACGGCGATCCGGGGACCGCGAGCGAGGTGGTCAGGCGGGCGCCGAGCTGGTGATAGCCGGCGAGGCCCGCGAGCGCGGCGACCAGCCAGACCACGAGGACGAGGTAGCGCCAGCGGACAACCGAGCGGGTCCAGTGGGCGAGCACCCTAGAAGGGTAACGCTGCTCGGCAGCGGACTCGTTAGACCTTGCCGCCGCGGCGGCTCTCGGCGACACCGCCGAAGAGCGCCCAGGTGATCAGGGCGAGTCCGGGTACCAGCAGCCAGATTCCAAAGACGAGGGCGAGCACGGTGAAGAACGAGCCCATGCCGAGCGTGAAGGGCCAGATCGAGGTGCCGGGGAAGGCCCCGACCACGCCCGCGCCCTGGGCCTGGGTCGCGCTGGGGTCATCCTCGGCGCGCGGGGCCATGCGCCGGCTCCACCAGTAGTAGTAGGCGCCGGGCAGGAAGCCGAGCAGCATGCCGGCGAACATCATCACCGAGCCGGCGTTCTCGTGGCCCCA